>NZ_DEYR01000095.1:0-16012 GCF_002364635.1 Pseudomonas sp. UBA3153 | reverse complement strand
GCGAGGGCGATCCGGCGGCGCGCCTGGCGCGCGGCGTCCGGCAGTTCGCCGCGCGGGCCTGGAGCAGCCGTTCGCTGGCCTTCGCGCTGATCGCCGAGCCGGTGGAGGCGGAGGTGGACGAGCAACGCCTGCTCTACCGCGAAGCCTATGGCGAGCTGTTCTGCGAGCTGCTGGAGGAAGGCGCGGCGCAGGGAGCGTTCCAGGTCGCGCAACCGCGAGTGATCGCCGCGTGCCTGGTGGGCGCGATTGCCGAATCGCTGGTCGGTCCGCTGTCGCCGCCCGCCTGGGCGGCGCGCGAGGCCGGGCGGCCGTCCGTTGAACTGGCCGTGGTCAGCGATGCCCTGACCACTTTCTGTCTGCGCGCTGTCGGCGCCAAGGAGCCCCATCCGTGAATTCCCCTCAGTCCGCGTTCAGTGCCCTCGGCGAAACCCACGAGGTCTTCAACCAGGTGCCGCCGCTGGACGGCGCCAACCTCTACCGCGTCGACCTGCCGTTGCAGGAGTGGGTGCACCGCTTCCAGGGCGGCTGGGCCGAGGACCGTCTGCAGGCATACGGCGCGCTGGCCGGCGGGCCGCTGATGGCGGCGGGTTTCCTCGCCAACGAGAACAAGCCGGTGTTCAAGAGCCATGACCGCTACGGTCAGCGCATCGACCTAGTGGAATTCCATCCGGCCTACCACGAGCTGATGCGCACGGCCATCGAGCACGGCATCCCGTCGCTGCCCTGGACCGACCCGCGCGCCGGCGCCCACGTGGCCCGGGCCGGGCTGAGTTACCTGCACTCCCAGGCGGAGTCCGGCAGCGGCTGTCCGCTGACCATGACCTTCGCCAGCGTGCCGGCGCTGCAACTGCAGCCGGATATCGCCGCCCAGTGGCTGCCGCGCGTCCTCGCCAGCGAATACGACCCGCGCAACCTGCCGATGGAGCGCAAGGCCGGCGTCACCCTCGGCATGGCGATGACCGAGAAGCAGGGCGGCACCGACGTGCGCGCCAACACCACCCGCGCCCACGCCCTCGGTGCCGGCGGGCCGGGCCAGGCCTACGAGCTGGTCGGCCACAAGTGGTTCTGCTCGGCGCCGATGTGCGACGCCTTCCTGACCCTGGCCTACACCGACAAGGGCCTGACCTGCTTCCTGCTGCCGCGCCACCGCCCGGACGGCACGCGCAACGCCTTCTACATCCAGCGCCTGAAGAACAAGCTGGGCAACTGGTCGAACGCCTCCAGCGAGGTGGAATACCGCGGCGCGCTGGCCTGGATGATCGGCGAGGAGGGCCGCGGCGTGCCGACCATCATCGAGATGGTCGGGATGACCCGCTTCGATTGCATGGTCGGTTCCAGCGCGCTGATGCGCCAGGCGCTGAGCCAGGCCACGCACCACTGCGCGCACCGTCAGGTCGGCGGCCGCCTGCTCGCCGAACAGCCGCTGATGCGTAACGTGCTGGCCGACCTCGCCCTGGAAAGCGAAGCCGCGCTGGCGCTGAGCCTGCGCATGGGGCACGCGCTGGACAACGCCGACGATGCCCAGGAAGCGACCTTCGCCCGCCTGCTCACCGCGGTCGGCAAGTACTGGATCTGCAAGCGCGCGCCGGGAATGATCGCCGAAGCCTCGGAGTGCCTGGGCGGCGCCGGTTACGTCGAGGAAACCATCCTGCCGCGGTTGTACCGCGAGGCGCCGGTCAACTCGATCTGGGAAGGCTCCGGCAACGTGCAGTGCCTGGACGTGCTGCGCGCTCTGTCGAAAGAGGCCGGGGTGCTCGACGCGCTGTTCGCCGAACTCGGCGACGGCCACGGCGATGCCCGCCTGCGCGCGCATATCGAGCGCCTGGCGAAGAACTTCCGCGATACCGACGACATCCAGTACCGCGCCCGCCAGCTCACCGAAGACGTGGCCGTCGGCCTGCAGGCCAAGCTGCTGCTGGAGGCCGGCAACGCCGTGGTCTCCGACGCCTTCATCGCCAGCCGCCTGGGCGACGGCGGCCGCGAATACGGCACCCTGCCACGCGGCGTGGATACCGAGGCGCTGCTGGCGCGCAGCACCCCGCATCTGATTTGAGCGCAGCGGACGTCTCGGGCGCGAGACGTCAATGCAGGACGCTGTGGAGGAACTGCTGCGTGCGGGCCTCCTTCGGCGCGGTGAACATCTGCGAAGGCGGCCCCATTTCGACGATCCGCCCGTCCGCGAAGAACACCACCCGATCCGCCACTTCGCGGGCGAAGCCCATCTCGTGCGTCACCACGATCATGGTCATGCCTTCCGCGGCCAGGCCTTTCATGACGTTGAGCACGTCGCCGACGGTCTCCGGGTCGAGTGCCGAGGTCGGCTCGTCGAACAACAGCAGGCGCGGCTTCATCGCCAGCGCGCGGACGATGGCCACGCGCTGCTGCTGGCCACCGGATAGCTCCGACGGGTAGCCGCCGGCCTTGTGCTGCAGGCCCACGCGTTCCAGCAACGCCAGCGCCTCGCGCTCGGCGTCCGCCCGCGACGCCCGCTTGAGCTTGACCGGCGCGAGCGTCATGTTCGCCAGCACCGTCATGTGCGGAAACAGGGTGTAGTCCTGGAACACCATGCCCACGTCCTCGCGCAGGCGTGCCAGCCCCCGGCGGTTTCCCGCCCGGATCGATTCGCCGCCGTCGATGACGACGCTGCCGGCGGTGGGCTCTTCGAGGCTGTTCAGGCAGCGGATGAAGGTCGATTTTCCCGAGCCACTGGGGCCGATGATCACCACCACCTCGCCCTCGCTGACGTCCAGGTCGACGCCCCTGACCACCTCGTGCTCCCCGAAGTGCTTGTGCAGGTCACGCACGGTGAGCATCGGCTTCATAGGCCCGCCTGCGCCCGGGTCGCCGCCTGCAGCCGCTCATGCGCCGCTGCCAGCCGGTCGCGGCGGGCCTGGTTGGCCTGGCACTCCAGCTCGATGCGCTGATTGGCGCGGATCAGGCTGGGTTCCAGCGAGAGCAGCGAGGGGCCGCCGGCGGAGGTGCGCGCCTGCACGTTGGCGGTGGGGTCGAGGCAGTCGCGCACCTTGTCCGCGGCCAGGTTCAGCGGGTGGCCGAGCTGCTCCAGCGCGCAGACGTCCACCATCGCCGTGTCGATGCGGTGTGCTGGAATCCCCGCGTCCATCGCCAGGCGCACCGCGCCGCCGACGACGTGGTGCGCCTCGCGGAACGACAGGTCCGCCTCGCGCACGATCAGGTCGGCCAGGGCGGTGGCGGTGGAGAAGTCCTCGCCGGCCCGTTGCACCGCCAGCCGCGCGTTCGGCGTCGCCGTGCGCAGCACCAGGTCGAGCAGTTTCAGGCAGCGCAGGCTTTCTTCCGCGGCCTCCCAAAACCCCCGGGTGCCTTCGCGGTTGGCGTCGCCGGTGTGGGAAAAGTTGCTCCCCTTGATGGTGGTGCTGGCGCCCATCAGCAGGCCGACGATGTGCCCACAGCGGCCCTTGAGGTATTCCAGGACGGTCGGGTTCTTCTTCTGCGGCATGATGCTGGAGGTCGCCGCGACGCTGTCGGGAAAGTCGATCAGGCTGAACTCGTGGGTGCTCCAGACGAAGTAGTCCTGCGCCACGCGGCTCCAGAACACCGACAGCAGGCTCAGGTGGGACAGGCTTTCGAGGATGAAGTCGCGGGAGCCAACGGCATCCAGGGCGTTGTCCAGATAACCGTCGAAGCCCAGCAGCTCGGCGGTGCGCGCCCGGTCGATCGCGAACGGAGTGCCGGCGAAGGCGGCGGCGCCCAGCGGGCTCTGGTTCATCGATTCGAGGGTCTGGGTCAGTCGCCGGCAATCGCGCTCCAGCGCCTGCTCGACCGCCGACAGGTAGAACCCGTAGGTGATCGGCTGGGCCGGCTGCAGGTGGGTGTAGCCCGGCATCACCACGCTGGCGAACGCCTCGGCCCTGTCCAGCGCGGTCTGGCGTACCTGGATCAGCGCGTCGATGAGGTCCATCAGGACTTCCCGGCAACGCAGGCGGTCCAGGGTGGCGAGCATGTCGTTGCGGCTGCGCCCGGTGTGCAGGCGGCCGCCGATGTCGGCGCCGATCTGCTCGATCAGGTGCGCCTCGTAGTTGAAATAGGCGTCCTCGCGGGAGGGGTCGAGGGTCACCGCGGCCGGCCCGGCCGCCTCCATGTCCAGCACGCCCCTGGCCAGCACCGCCGCATGTTCTTCGCGAATCAGGCCGCGCTCGGCGAGCATGACGATGTGCGCCTTGTTGACGTCGCCCAGATTGGCGAAGCCGTCGGCGAAACCTTCCAGGCGCGGCCGGTAGATGTACTCGTTGACCTCCGGGGCGGTGGCTTCCTTCAGGCGCCGACTGACTTTGGATTCTTGCATCATGAAACCCCCTGGTTTTTGGTACGCATCGCCGGGCGGCCCAGGCGGCGTTCGAGATAGCGGCTGAGCCAGCTCAGCGACGAACAGATGACGAAGTACACCAGCAGAACGCCGCCATAGACGGTGAACGCCGGGCTGACGCCGGTCATCACCGTGGCGCGTTCGATGATGATCTGGCCGACCTTGAGGAACTCGCTGACCCCCACCAGGGCGCCAAGCGAGGTGGCCTGGACGAGCATCGTCAGAAGGCCGGTGTAGGCCGGCAGGATCGCCCGCATCGACTGCGGCGCGATCACGTGCAGGTAGATCTGCCAGGGTCGCAGCCCCAGCGTCCAGGCGCTCTTCCACTGGTGGCGGGGCACCGATTCGAGGCCGCCGCGGACGATTTCGATGCCGTTGGCGCTGCCCCACAGGGTCAGCCCGGTGGTGACGGCGGCGAACGGGCTCAGGTCCAGGCCCAGCATCGGCGCGCCGAAGAAGATGAAGAACACGTTGACGATCAGCGGGATCGAGCGGAACAGCTCGACGTAGGCATGGATGAGCGTGCGCAGCACGCGGTTGCGCAGGGTCGCCAGCACGCCGAACACCGACGAAATCAGGGTGGTGAACAGCAGGACCACCAGCGCCAGGCGCAGCGTCATCCATAACCCTTTGGAGACGAACCCCCAGTTCTCGATGAGGATGTTCATGGCGGCCTCAGTGCTGGAAAGGACGTTGCAGGTGGGCGGACAGGCGCCCGGTCAGCGCCGCCAAAACCGCTACCAGCGCCAGGTACATGACGCAGATCGCGCTGAACATCTCGATCGCGCGAAAGTCCGTGGCGATGCGGTCCACCGCGACGAAGGTCAGCTCCGCCAGGCCGATCGCCTGCAGGTAGGAGGAGTTCTTCAACAGCGAAATCGCCGTGTTGAGCATCGCCGGAAGGCTGGTGCGGAACGCGATGGGCAGGGCCACCAGGCCGAAGTAATGGATCGGCTTGAGGCTCAGGGCCATGCTCGCCTCGCGCATGCCGTGCTCGACCGTGGCCAGGCCGCCGCGCACATTTTCCACCTGGTAGGCGCCGGCCCACAGCGACAGGCACAGCACCCCCGACCAGAACAGCGAGAGCTCCATGCCGATCGCCGGCAGGCCGTAGAAGATGAAGAACAGCTGCACCAGGATCGGCGTGTTGCGGATCAACTCCACGTACAGGGCGACGAACTGCGCCAGCAGCGGAATCTTCATCACCCGCGCGGCGCCGCCGAGGACACCGATGACCAGCGAGGCGGCGATGGCCAGCAGCGACACCCGCAGGGTCATCAGCACGCCGTCCAGCAGCGCCGGCCATTGCGCCAGCAGGTAGTCGAAATCGAAGTCCATCGGCGGCCGACGCTCAGAGCGCTTCGGCAGGTTTGGCCTGCTCGAAGACGCTCAGGTAGTAGCTCTGGATGTTTTCCGGCACGTACTGCTGGACCCAGACGCGGAACAGTTTTTCCTCGTGCATGCGCGCCACCGCGGCGCTCAGGTAGTCGCGCCAGGCCGCCTCGTTCTTGCGCACGCCGATGGCGGCGTCGGATATCTGGAACGGCTCGTTGAGCAGTCGCGCATTCTTGTCGTTGTCGGCCACCACGACCAGGGTCGCCGCGTCGTGGGTGTAGGCGTCGGCGCGTCCCTGGCGGAAGGTCTGCAACGCATCGGCGGCGCTGTTCATGCGCAGGGTCTTCACCTCGGGCATGTGGTCCTCGAACCACTTGGCCTGCACCGAGCCCTTCAGGGTGGCGAGGGTCTTGCCGTTCAGGTCGGTGATCTTCCTGATCGGGCTGTCCTTCTTCACCACCACGTCGCTGGCGCCCCAGCGATAGGGCGTGGTGAAGTCGATGACGCGCTGGCGCTCGGGGGTCACGCCGAGGGTCGCGATCAGGAAGTCGACCTTGCGCCCAAGCAATTGCGGCACCCGGTTCTCGGCGGTGACGCAGGTGAAGGTCACCTTGTCCTTCGAGCCCAGCGCCCAGAGCGCGATTTGCCTGGACATCTCCACCTCGACCCCGGCGAACTCGCCGCTTCCATCCTGGAAGCCGTAGGGAGGCTGGTCGCAGCGCACGCCCGCGCGCAGCTGGCCGGCTTCCTTGATGTCATCGGGAACGGCCGGCAGCTCGGCGGCATGCAGTGGCGCCAGCCCTGTCAGGGACACGCAGGAAAAGGCCAATACGGTGCGAAGGATCTTGAAGGAAAACGACATGGTGCCTCCTGGTCAACGTTCAGCATCGCGTGCACCGGCACTGCGATACATGATTTCAGGGCAGGAACCGAGACGGGACTCGGTGCAAGGGACGGGCTCGTACTTCTCCGGACAGCGCATCCATCTGCGCGGTTGCATCGCTGCCGAGAACAGTTATAAGGCCTCTGGTTCATGCCAACAAATGACAATACAGTGGGGGCTCATACGGAATTGATATGGTCTGCCCATGAATTTCAAGCAAGTCGAAGCCTTCCGCGCCGTGATGTTGAGCGGCTCGATGACGGCCGCCGCCGAGTCTCTGCACACCTCGCAACCCAACATCAGCCGGCTGATCGCGCAGCTGGAGCGGCAGAGCGGCTTCCGCCTGTTCGAGCGCCTGGGCGGACGGCTGATGCCCACCGACGAGGGAACGGCGCTGTTCGCCGATGTCGAGCGCGCCTTCATCGGCCTGCACAGCCTGGAGCAGTCGGCGCAGAACATCCGCCGCGCCGGCACCGGGCGCCTGCGCATCGCCGCCGTGCCCTCGCTCTCGCTGACCCTGCTGCCGCGGGTGATCCAGCGCTTTTGCGCGGAGAACCCGGACGTGGCGATCTCGATCCACACCAACGATTCGCCGACGGTCGCGCACTGGGCCGCTTCGCAGTTCTGCGACCTGGGGCTGGCGTCCTATGTGGGCAAGGAGCTTCCCGGCGTGAAAAGCCAGGCCATCTGCGACGTGCCGGGGGTGTGCGTGTTCCCCAAGGGACACCGGCTGGGCGACCTCGAGGTGGTGCGGCCGGAGGACCTGAAAGGCGAGGCGTTCATTTCGCTGTCGCAGAACGACGGTGCGCGCGCGCGGGTGGACCGGGTGTTCCCGGACGGCAAGGGCCAGCGCAAGCTGAACCTGGAAACGCCCTATGCGGCGACCATCTGCTCGCTCGTTGCGCTCGGCCTGGGCGTGAGCATCGTCAACCCGATGGTGGCGATGGAATACCTGCACCGGGATATCGAGACCCGCCCGTTTCACCCGCAGATACGCTTTCCGACCTACCTGCTGTTGCCGGTGGACCGGCCGCAGAGCGTGCTGAGCCAGCGCTTCGCGCAACTGATCCACGAAATGCTCACCGCCGCGTCGAAAGACTGGCTGTGAAGCGGGCGCCGGCGGGGAATGAAATGGCCGTGCCGGCGTCCAAAGCCCTCGTCCGCGCGAGCCCGGCCGCGAGCCGATCAAAACCGGCCGTGCGCAGGACCCTCCGCTTCAGGTAACGTCATCACATGCCCCCAACCCCTGGTTCCGTCGACTTCGCCGGAATCACGCGCCTCGGAAAGCTCAATGTCCCTACGAAACACGATCAACGCCTCGGTATCGCCGAAAGGCAGCCTGGAAACCCTCTCCCAGCGTGAAGTGCAGCAACTGCGCGAAACCGGCTCTGGCAGCGTGTACGCGCTGTTCCGTCAGTGCGCATTGGCGATCCTCAACACCGGGTCGCACAGCGACAATGCCAAGACCATCCTCGAGGCCTATCCGGACTTCGAGGTGAAGATCCACCAGCAGGATCGCGGCATTCGCCTGGAGCTGCTCAACGCCCCGGCCGATGCCTTCGTCGACGGCGAGATGATCGCCAGCACCCGCGAGATGCTCTTCAGCGCGCTGCGCGACATCGTCTACACGCAGAGCGAACTGGAGAACCAGCGCGTCGACACCGAGACCTCGCAGGGCCTCACCGACTACGTCTTCCACCTGCTGCGCAACGCCCGCACGCTACGCGCCGGGGTCGAGCCGAAGATCGTCGTGTGCTGGGGCGGGCATTCGATCAGCAGCGAGGAATACAAGTACACCAAGCGCGCCGGCCACGAGCTGGGCCTGCGCGGGATGGACATCTGCACCGGCTGCGGTCCCGGCGTGATGAAGGGGCCGATGAAGGGCGCGACCATCTCCCATGCCAAGCAGCGCATCCTCGGCGGGCGCTACCTGGGCCTGACCGAGCCGGGCATCATCGCCGCCGAGGCGCCGAACCCGATCGTCAACGAGCTGGTGATCCTGCCGGACATCGAGAAGCGCCTGGAGGCCTTCGTCCGTGTCGGTCACGGCATCATCATCTTCCCCGGCGGCGCCGGCACGGCGGAGGAATTCCTCTACCTGCTGGGCATCCTCATGCACCCGGACAACGCCGAGCTGCCGTTCCCGCTGATCCTCACCGGGCCGAAGAGCGCCGAGACCTACCTGCAGCAGCTGCACGCGTTCATCGGCGACACCCTCGGCGAGGCGGCGCAGAAGCGCTACACGCTGATCGTCAACGACCCGGCGGAAGTCGCCCGGCAGATGGCGGCGGGAATCAAGGCGGTCCAGCAGTTCCGTCGCGAGCGCAACGATGCTTTCCACTTCAACTGGCTGCTGAAGATCGACGGCAGCTTCCAGCATCCGTTCGAGCCGACCCACGCCAACATGGCCGCCCTCAACCTGACTCGCAACCAGCCGCTGCACGAACTGGCCGCGAACCTGCGCCGGGCCTTTTCCGGCATCGTCGCCGGCAACGTCAAGGCCCACGGCATCCGCCTGATCGAGGAGCATGGTCCCTACGAGATCAGCGGCGACAAGGACATCATGCAAACCCTCGACCGCCTGCTGCAGGCCTTCGTCGAACAGCACCGCATGAAGCTGCCGGGCGGCAGCGCCTACGTGCCCTGTTACCGCGTGGTGACCTGAGAGAAGGCTCTGCCGTGCGTCCTTGAACAAGGTCTCTGACGGTACCGCCACAGCATCGGCGCCTCCGCGGCGCCGGGCGCTTCGCTCCCCTCTCCCGTTCACGGGAGAGGGGCCAGGGGAGAGGGCCTTCAGCCGACCCTCAGCGAATGATCTCCGCCAGCATCTGCCGGTCGATGTTGGCGCCACTGAGGATCACCGCGGCGCGGCCGCCGCGGTTGATCTCGCGTTCTTGCATCAGTGCGGCGAGGGCGGCGGCGCCGGCGCCTTCGGCCAGGTTGTGGGTGTCCTCGTGAAGCACGCGGATCGCCGTGCGGATTTCCTCGTCGTCGACCCGTACGATGCGCGCGGCGCCAGCGCGGATGATCTCCAGCGCCTCGGCCTGCGGGTCGCGGCAGGCCATGCCGTCGGCGAAGGTCTCGGCACGCTCGGTGCGGCGAATCTCCCCGGCCTCGAAGCTCTGCGCGTAGGCGTCCGCGCCGCGCGCGACGACTCCGACGATCTCGCTGCGAAGGCCGAGCAGGTCGCGGGTGCGGATCAGCCCGCAGATGCCCGAACCCATGCCGATCGGCACGTACACACGGTCCAGCGGCGGCGCCGCCTCGAACAGCTCCAGCGCGTAGGTGGCCACGCCGCGCACCAGGTCCGGGTGCAGCGCGGGCACGAAATGCAGGCCTTCGTCGCGGGCCATGCGCGCGGCCAGCGCACGGGCTTCGTCGAAGTCGCGACCCTGCTCGATCACCTCGGCGCCGAACGCGCGCATAGCCGCGTTCTTCTCCCGTGCATTGCCCTCCGGCACCAGGATGCGCAGCGCCAGCCCGGCGTGGCGGGCGGCCAGCGCGAGGCTCTGGCCGTGGTTGCCGCGGGTGGCGGTGATCAGCCCGCGAAGCTCCGGCTGCCGGCGGCGCAGGCTGTCGACGTAGACCAGCCCGCCGCGCAGCTTGAAGGCCCCGGTGGGGTTGTGGTTCTCGTGCTTGACCCAGACCTCGCAGCCGGTCCGCTCTGCCAGCAACGGCCAGGCGATCTGCGCGGTGGGCGGGACGAGGGGTTGGATCAGGCGGGCGGCATCGCGCAATTGCGGCAGGTCGAACATCGGTTTTCTCCGTGGGTTTGACCCGATGCTACGGCGCGCGCATTGTATGGGTAAATCCTTATATTGCATGGCAGACAATGTGGCTTCCTAAGCTCGATACCGCCAACCAGCCGACCTACCTGGCGCTGGTCGAGGCGATCTCAACGGCGATCCGCAGCGGCGAACTCGTCTCTGGCGCGCGCCTGCCGCCGCAACGGCGGCTGGCCTGGGCGCTCGGCATCAACCCGAGCACGGTGATGCAGGCCTACCGCGAGGCGGCGCGCCGGCACCTGGTGTCCGGCGAGGTCGGCCGTGGCACCTACGTGCTCGCCGATAGCCGCGAGGCGAGCCTGTTCCTGCTCAAGCAGCCGCCGGCCGACAGCGAACGCATCGACCTGTCGACCAACGTGCCGGTGACCGATGCCGACAACCGCGACCTGTCGCAAACCCTCGCCCGGCTGGCCGCGCGCGGCGAACTCGACGCGCTGCAGAGCTATGCGCCGGCGGCCCTGGTGATGCGCGGGCGAATCGCCGCCAGCCAGTGGCTGCAAGGGCGCGGACTGGACTGGCCGGCGCCGCGCGTGCTGCTCTGCGCCGGCGCCCAGCAGGGCGTGTCCGCGGCGCTGTTGTCGCTCTGCGAGGCCGGCGAACCGCTGCTCTCCGAGGCGTTCACCGCACCCGGCATCAAGGGCGCGGCGCGGCAGTTGCGCCTGCCGTTGCACGGCGTGGCGATGGATCGCCACGGCATCCTGCCGGAGGACCTGGACCGCCAGGTGCGCGCCACCGGGGCGCGAGTGCTGGTGCTCACGCCGTGCCTGCAGAACCCCACCGGCGCCTGCATGGATGCCGAGCGGCGCGCGCGCGTCGCCGAAGTGATCGAGCGCCACGGCCTGTGGCTGATCGAGGACGACGTGTACGGTGCACTGAGCGACCAGCCGCCGCTGGCACAGTTGCTGCCCGAGCGCAGCCTGCTGGTCACCAGCCTGTCGAAGACCGTTTCGCCGGGGCTGCGCCTGGGTGTCATCGCCGGCTCGGAGCAGGTGCTGGCGCGCATCGACCGCGAGGCGCAGGCGACCAACTGGGCGGTCTCGCCGCTGTGCCTGGCGATCGCCTGCGAGTGGATCGAGGACGGCACCGCGCAGCGGCGTCTCGACTGGCAGCGCGAGGAAGTGCGCCAGCGCTGGCGCCTGGCGACGCGCCTGCTCGGCCCGCGCATGCCGCAACAGCACGCGGCGCCGCACCTGTGGCTGCACACCTCGGACAGCGAGTCGCTGGCAGCGGCCTGTCGTGCGGCCGGGGTCGAGAGCGCGCCGACGGAGGTGTTCGCGGTGGGCCACACGCCGCTGAACGCCGTGCGCATCAGCCTGGCCGCCGCCCGCAGCCGCACCGAACTGAAGCGGGCGCTGGAGCGGCTGGTCGAGCACTGGCCGTAGAGGCGCGCTGGCCGTCCCCGGACGAGCGCGCTTGCGAAGCAGCGGCAATCGGTGGCAGCGTGCGGGCATCGCTTCGAATCGCAAGACAAGGAATCTCGCATGACCGATCACGTTGCCGACGAATACGTCGTCGCTTCCACTGCCGAACAGGCGGTCGACCTGCTCACCGAACTGCACCAGCGCGCCGCCACCTCGCTGAGTCAGGCGCTAAAGCGCTACCTCAAGGAGCGCGCCGAGCCCGATGCCGCGCAGCGCGCGCTGTTTCGCTACCCGGAACTGCGCCTGACCTACGCCACCCAGGGCGAGGCGGCGTCCACCACGCGCGCCTACGCCAAGGTCCAGGTGCCGGGCGTGTACCGGGTAACCGTGACCCATCCCGAGGCGTTCCGCGGCTACCTGCTCGACCAGTTGCGCCCGCTGATGAGCGACTACACGCTGCGCGTCGAGGTCGGCTCCAGCGCGCAGAACATCCCCTATCCCTACGTCGTCGAGCAGGGCGACGAGCTGGCCGGCAGCGGCGTGACCGCCGCCGAACTGGCGCGGGTGTTCCCCAGCACCGACCTGTCCGCCGCCACCGACTCGGTGGCCGACGGCCTGTACGACTGGACCGACACCGAGGCGCTGCCGCTGTCGCTGTTCGACGCCGCGCGCACCGACTTCTCGCTCAAGCGCATCCAGCACTACACCGGCAGCGACTGGCGGCACGTGCAGCCGTGGATCCTGCTGACCAACTACCACCGCTACGTCGACCAGTTCATTCGCCACGGTCTTGAGCAACTGCGCGACGATCCGCGCTTCGTGCGCATGGTGTTGCCGGGCAACGTGATCATCGAGCGCGGCACGCCCGAGGAAGACGCCCAGGCGGTGGCCGACGCGGTGGTCTGGCACCGCTACCAGATGCCGGCCTACCACCTGATCGCCAGCGACGGCCACGGCGTGACCCTGGTGAACATCGGCGTCGGCCCGTCCAACGCGAAGAACATCACCGACCACCTCGCCGTGCTGCGCCCGCACTGCTGGCTGATGATCGGCCACTGCGGCGGCCTGCGGCAGTCGCAGACCATCGGCGACTACGTGCTGGCGCATGCTTACATGCGCCGCGACGGCATCCTCGACCGCGTGGTGCCGCCGCACATCCCGATCCCGGCGCTGGCCGAGGTGCAGCAGGCGCTGCAGGAGGCCGCGGCCCAGGTCACCGGCGACAAGGGCGAAGCGCTCAAGCGACGCCTGCGCACCGGCACCGTGCTGACCTACGACGACCGCAACTGGGAGCTGCACTGGGCCCACGAGCGGGCGCTGATCAACCTTTCGCGGGCGGTGGCGGTGGACATGGAAAGCGGCACCATCGCCGCCCAGGGCTACCGACTGCGGGTGCCCTACGGCACGCTGCTGTGCGTCTCCGACAAGCCGCTGCACAGCGAGATCAAGTTGCCCGGGGCGGCCGGCGCGTTCTACGAACGCGCGGTCAGCCAGCACCTGAAGATCGGCATCGCCGCGCTCGATCTGCTGCGCAGCCAGCTCGACTCGCTGCACTCGCGTAAGCTGCGCAGCTTCGACGAGCCGCCGTTCCGCTAGCCGGCCCGCGCCGGAGTCCCCTCAGCGGGCCTGCGCTTCCGCGAGGCGCAGATGCAGGATCGGGAAGGGCCGCCCGCCGCCGTCCAGCGGCGAACGGCCTCCGACGACGAACCCCTGGCTCAGGTAGAACCCCAGGGCACGTGGATTCTGCTCGTTGACGTCGACCTCGGTCGCGCCCAGGCGTTCGATGGCGTCGCGCAGCAATGCCGTGCCGACGCCATGGCCGTGCACGCGCGGGTCGACGAAAAGCATCTCCACCTTGCCCTCGGCATAACCGAGAAAACCGGCGACTCGGCCATCCGCGGCACGGATGCAGCTCAACCGCAGTTGCGGGAAGTACTGCTCGATCAGCAGTGGCTTGAGCAACTGGATATCGGCCTCGTCGAGAAAGTCGTGGGTGGCGCGCACCGCGGCCTCCCAGACCTCGAGCATGTGCGGGAAGTCGTCGGCGGCGGGCCTTTCGATCGGGTTCGGCATGGCGTGCAACGCAGGGTGGAAAACGAGGGGGCGGATCATGCCGCGGTCCGCCCCCTTCTGTCATTTGCTGGCGTCGAGCACCACGCGGTAGCGCGCCTTGCCGGCGCGCAGGTGGTCGATGGCGGCGTTCACCTGGCTCATCGGGAAGTGCTCGACCTGCGGCACGATGCCGTGGCGGGCGCAGAATTCCAGCATGCTGGCCATGGTCGCCGGCGACCCGACCGGCGAGCCGGACAGGCTCTTCTGCTGCGGGATCAGGCTGAACACGTGTACCGGGATGGCGCTAGGCACGATGCCAACGAAGTGCAGGCGACCCTTGGCGTTGAGCGTGCCGAGCAGGGCGTTCCAGTCCAGGTCGGCGCTGGCGGTGACCAGCAGGAAATCCAGGCTGCCGGCGATCGACTTCATCGCCTGGCTGTCGGTGGAGGCCACCACCTTGTGTGCGCCCAGGCGCTGCGCTTCTTCCTGCTTGCTCAGCGACGAGGTGAACGCCGTGACTTCGCAGCCCCAGGCGTTGAGGAAACGCAGCGCCAGGTGGCCGAGGCCGCCGATGCCGACCACGCCGACGCGGTCGGTGGGCTTCACGCCGAACTCCAGCAGCGGGCTGAAGACCGTGGAGCCGGCGCAGAACAGCGGGCCGGCGAGGCTCGGGTCGAGGCTGCCGGGCAGGGCGATGGCCCAGGCCCAGTGCGCGCGCACCCGGTTGGCGAAGCCGCCGTTGCTGCCGACGATGGTCGGTTTCACCGTGCGGCAGAGCTGGTGCGAGCCCTCCATGCACGAGCTGCAGTGCATGCAGCTGCCCTTGTACCAGCCGATGCCGACGCGCTGGCCGAGCTTCAGGCCGCGGGTCTGCTCGCCGAGGCGGACGACGGTGCCGACCACTTCGTGTCCGGGCACGAAGGGATAGCGCGCGTTGCCCCACTCGTTGTCGATCATCGACTGGTCGGAATGGCAGATGCCGCAGTATTCCACGGCGACTTCGACGTCCTCGGCGCCCAGCGGGCCGGGGCTGAATTCATGGCGTTGCAGCGGCTCGCCGGCGGCCATCGCGGCCCAGCCGGTGAAGGTGTCGAGTACGGATTCGGAAGTGCTCATGCCAGGCCCTCGCGGTGGATTGGAACGTCCGGGGTAGCATAGCCGGCTGCCAGGCGCACCGGGCAGCAGCATAAGCGGCGGCAATAGTCGGGGCGTGCCTCGGTTACACTTCGCCTCCCATCGCCCCCTGGAATGTGCATGCCCCGTCCGCCCCGCTCGCGCGCGACTCCCCGACGGGTGGCCAAAACGCCGCCCGCCGAGCCGCGCCTTATCGTGCTGAACAAGCCGTTCGACGTGCTCACCCAGTTCCAGGACGAAGCCGGCCGCGCGACCCTGAAGGATTTCGTCACGGTGCCCGGCGTGTACCCGGCCGGTCGCCTGGATCGCGACAGCGAAGGCCTGTTGCTGCTGACCAACGACGGCCGCATGCAAGCGCGCATTGCCGATCCGCGGCACAAGCTGGCGAAGACCTACTGGGTACAGGTGGAGGGCGAGCCGAGCGAGGAGCAGCTGCAGCGTCTGCGCGACGGCGTTGCGCTGAACGATGGCCCCACGCTCCCTGCCGAGGCGCGGCGCCTCGACGAGCCGACGCTGTGGGAGCGCCATCCGCCGGTACGTTTTCGCAAGAGCGTGCCCTCCGCCTGGCTCGAACTGGTGATCCGCGAGGGGCGCAATCGCCAGGTCCGGCGGATGACCGCGGCGGTCGGCCTGCCGACCCTCAGGCTGGTGCGCGTGCGGATCGGCGAGTGGACGCTGGACGGCTTGCAGCCCGGCGAGTGGAAGGATTTGCCGCTGCCGAAGGCTTGAGCGTGCCGGCGGTGCGCGGGGCGCACCCTACGCGAGGCCTGGCGAACCGACGTAGGGTGCGCCATGCGCACCAAGGGCCACAACACGCACACGCACAACCGTAGGGTGCGCCATGCGCACCGGGGCTAGAAGCCGCCTTCGAGGCCGGCGACCACCAGCGATTTGATCAGGAATCCGGCGACGCCCAGGCCCAGGGCGAGGAACAGGATCATGGTGCCGAAACGTCCCGCCTTGGACTTCTTCGCCAGGTCCCAGACGATGAAGGCCATGAACGCGATCAGCGCCGTGACCAGGCTGTACATCATTATTTCTTCGAACAGTTCGGGTTGCATCGGGATCTCCGGGAGGTGTGCCTCGCCCGCGCTCGGCAGGCGCGGCGCTCATGCCCTCG
>NZ_DEYR01000012.1:2983-3213 GCF_002364635.1 Pseudomonas sp. UBA3153 | reverse complement strand
CTGAAGCCCACCCTACGGCTGATCTTCAGCCCTGCGACAGTGAACCAATAGCCTCCGACAACCCCGCCGTAGGCCATTACAAGAACAACAACGAGGGTCAACCATGAATACCAGCACGCTGGCCGCGGACGCGGCTGCCCAGGAATCCCTGGAAAACCGCATCTACCGCAAGGTGAACTGGCGGATCGTTCCGCTGTTCATCCTCTGTTTCCTCTTCGCCTACCTGGACC
>NZ_DEYR01000012.1:2065-2801 GCF_002364635.1 Pseudomonas sp. UBA3153 | reverse complement strand
GGTCAACATCAGCTTCGCCAAGTTGCAGATGCAGAGCGACCTCGGCTTCAGCGACACCGTCTACGGCCTGGGCGCGAGCCTGTTCTTCGTCGGCTATTTCCTCTTCGAGGTGCCGAGCAACATGCTCCTGCACCGCATCGGCGCCCGCGTCTGGATCGCCCGGATCATGATCTCCTGGGGCCTGGCCTCGGCGGCGATGATGTTCGTCAGCAACGAGACCTGGTTCTACGTGCTGCGCTTCCTGATCGGCGTGATGGAGGCCGGCTTCGTGCCCGGCGTGCTGTATTTCTTCACCCAGTGGTATCCCGGCAACCGCCGTGCGCGGATCAACTCCTACTTCAAGAGCTCGATCTGCCTGTGCGGCATCATCGGCGGACCGCTGGCGGGGTTCATCCTCGGCCATTTCGACGGTGTCGGCGGCATGGCCGGCTGGAAGTGGCTGTTCCTTCTCGAAGGCCTGCCGTCGGTGCTGCTGGGCCTGGTGGTGCTCTGGCTGGTGGCCGACCGCATCGAGGATGCGCGCTGGCTGAGCCGCGAGGAGAAGGATTTCCTCGCCGAGCGCATGGCGCGCGAAGTGCAGCCCGAAGGCTCGCAGTCGCTGCGTTCGATCCTCAAGGAACCGGCGACCCTGGCGCTGTCGGGCATCTACCTGTGCCTGGTAATGGCGCTGACCGGGCTGCTGTTCTGGATGCCGCAGCTGATCCGCAATGCCGGGGTCGACGACACCATGCGCATC
>NZ_DEYR01000012.1:781-1912 GCF_002364635.1 Pseudomonas sp. UBA3153 | reverse complement strand
GTCGACGACACCATGCGCATCGGCCTGCTGACCATGATCCCCTACATCGTCGCGGTGGTCGGCAACCTGCTCATCGGCCGCAGTTCCGACATGCGCGGCGAGCGCCGCTGGCACATGGCGTTCTGCGCGGCGATGACCGCCTGCGGTTACCTGGTCTGCGCGCTGTTCTACGGACAGATCGCCCTGCTGATGCTGGGCATGTGCCTGATCATGACCGGCATCATCGCCTGGATGCCGATCTTCTGGACCATCCCGCCGCGCTACCTCAGCGGTCTGGCGGCCGCCGCCGGTATCGCCCTGATCAACTCCCTGGGGCAACTGGGGGGTATCGTCGGTCCGTTCATGGTTGGTAAGGTCCGGGATCTGTCGGGCAGCTCGTCTCTGGCGTTGTTCATGCTGGCGGGCGCCTGCCTGTTGGCCACCGCGCTGATCATCTGGGCGGTGCCTTCGCGCTTCTATGCCAAGGAAGTACCGGCCGACAGCTGACTGAATCCGGCGGCGTTCGCGCCGCCGTCGAACGAGGAAATTCCGTGAAGAAGAAAGTACTGGTATTCAGCCGCGCCTCATCCGCCGAGGTGATGGCCGACCTGCGCGAGCGTTACGAGCTGAGCGTCTTCCTCGACCCGCTGGGCGCCGACCGGGAGGCGTTCGTCGCCGCCCTGGCCGACGCCGACGGGCTGATCGGCGCCGGCAGCAAGCTCGACGAGTCGGTGCTGCAACACGCGCCGAAGCTGCAGGTGATCTCGACCATTTCCGCCGGTTACGACAACTACGACGTGGCCTACCTGAAACAGCGCGGCATCCGCCTGACCAATACCCCGGACGCGGTGACCGAAACCACCGCCGACACCGGCTTCATGCTGCTGATGATGACCGCGCGACGTGCTGTCGAGCTGGCCACGCTGGTCCGGGAGGGCGAGTGGAAGGCGAGCATCGGCGAAGCGCATTTCGGCGTCGACGTGCACGGCAAGCGCCTCGGTATCATCGGTCTGGGGCGCATCGGTGCCGCCGTCGCGCGGCGCGCGCATTTCGGCTTCGGCATGTCGATCCTCTACAGCGGCCACAGCGACAAGCCGCAGTACGAGGAAGAGTTCGGCGCGCGGCGGCTGCCGATGGACGCGCTGCTCGGCG
>NZ_DEYR01000012.1:0-494 GCF_002364635.1 Pseudomonas sp. UBA3153 | reverse complement strand
GAGTTCGGCCTGCTGCGCAAGGAGGCGATCTTCATCAACATCGCCCGTGGCCCGGTGGTGGATGAAACCGCGCTGGTCGCCGCGCTCAAGGCCGGAAAATTCCGTGGCGCCGGCCTCGACGTGTTCCAGAAGGAGCCGCTGCCGGGCGACTCGCCGCTGTTGGCACTGCCCAACCTGGTGGCGCTGCCGCACATCGGCTCGGCGACCCACGAAGCGCGCGAGCTGATGGCGCGCACCGCGGCGGACAACCTGATCGCGGTGCTCGACGGCCGCGAACCGGCATACCCGGTCGAGCTCTGACCGGCGCGGATTTACCCAGGCCTTACCTGGCACTGACAGCAGCGTACCTGCGCCCGCGAGATAATTCGCCGGCGCAAGGTGCGCTTGCGTTCGTTCAGGAGGTGCCAGATGTCTTCCACTCTGATGCGTGCCGGTCTCGTCGGCCTGCTGTCGTTGGTGCTCGCCGTGCCGGTGTTCGCCGGCCCGCCCGGCCC
>NZ_DEYR01000002.1:110279-174793 GCF_002364635.1 Pseudomonas sp. UBA3153 | reverse complement strand
CAGCGGCCTGCTGTACGCCGCCGCCGCCCAGCAGCAGGCCACCCGGGAAATCACCTGGGTCGGCGGCGGCGCGACCGTCGGCGCGCTGCTGCTGCTGTTGCTGGCCTTCCGCCGGGTTCGCGTGCTGCTGGCGTTCCTGCCGGTGGTGGCCGCGCTGCTCGCCGGCTGCATCGCCTGCGTGGCGCTGTTCGGCCATATCAACGTACTCACCCTGGTGCTGGGCAGCAGCCTGATCGGCGTGGCGTCGGATTATCCGCTGCACTACCTGTCGAAGAGCTGGGGCGCGCCGACCTGGCGTAGCTGGGACGCGGTGCGCGCCACGCTACCGGGGCTCAGCCTGAGCCTGGCGACCAACCTGATCGGCTATCTGGCGCTGGCCTGCACGCCGTTCCCGGCGCTGACCCAGGTCGCGGTGTTCTCGGTGGCCGGGCTGCTGGCCGCCTACCTGTGCTCGATCTGCCTGCTGCCGGCGCTGCTGAACGGCTTGCAACTGCGCCCGCGACGCTCGCTGCTGAGCCTCGCCCAGCGCCTGCTGGCGGCCCGCGCGGCGCTGTTGCGGCGAACCGGCAGCTGGCCGCTGTCGCTGCTGGTGCTGGCGTTCTGCGGCATCGGGCTGATGCGCCTAGAAGTCCATAACGACCTGCGCCAGTGGATCGGCGGCTCGCCGCAGTTGCTCACGGAAGCCAAGGCGGTGGCGAAGATCACCGGCGTGCAGCCCACCAGCCAGTTCTTCCTGGTGCGCGGCGACGACCAGACCCAGTTGCTCGAACGCCAGGCCACGCTGGCCGCGCGCCTCGACCGGCTGGTGGCCGACGGCAGCCTCGCCGGCTACCAGGCGTTGCCGCAACTGCTCGCCACCGAGGAACAACAGCAGCGCCTGCGCCAGGCGTTGCCCGCGCTGGCGCAGCACTGGCAGCCGCTGATCGACCTGGGCATTCCGCGCAGCGCACTGGACGACGAATTGCGCCAGCTCCAGGCGCTGCCGGTGCAGGACATCGACACCGCCCTCGCCGGCCCCTACGGCGAACCCTGGCGCTCGCTCTGGCTGGGTGCCAGCGGCAATCAGGTCGCGGCGCTGGTCAGCCTGCGCGGACTGAGCGACGCCACCCTGCTCGCCGCTCAGGCGGACGGCCTCGAAGGGGTACGCCTGGTCGATCGCCTGGGCGAACTGAACTACCTGTTCGCCGCCACCCAGGTCAGCGCCAGCGAGCTGAAGCTGCTCTCGTGCCTGCTGATCCTCGGCCTGCTGGTATTTCCCTTTGGCCTGAAGGGCGCGTTGCGCGTAGTCCTGCTGCCGCTGCTGGCGGCGCTCTGCAGTCTCGCCTGCCTCGGCTGGCTGGGCCAGCCGCTGACCCTGTTCAGCCTCTTCGGCCTGCTGCTGGTGACCGCCATCGGCGTGGACTACGCGATCCTCATGCGCGAACGCGTCGGCGGCTCCGGCGCCAGCCTGCTCGGCGTGTTGCTCTCGGCGCTGACCACCTGGCTCTCCTTCGGCCTGCTGGCGCTGTCGAGCACCCCGGCGGTGAGCAACTTCGGCCTGGCCGTGGGACTGGGCCTGTTCTTCGCCAGCCTGTTCGCGCCGTGGGCCGGACACGCCCATGACGACGCGTCGCACGCCGCGGAGGCCAGGGAATGACCGTCCCGCTGGTCTGGCTCGCCCTGCTCGCGCTGTTCGCAGCCGGCACCGGGCTGGGCGCCCGCCTCGGCCTGCTGCCCATCGTCAGCCAGTTGCTGCTGGCGATGCTCGGCCTGCCCCTGCTGGTGCTCGGCGTGATCGAGCCGCAGGCGCAGATCGGCGCCGCGCAGCTGGTCGAGCCGCACTGGCTGAAAAGCCTCTACGGGCTGAGCTTCGCCTTTCTGCTGGGCTACATCCTCAGCGATGTCGTGGACCTGCGGCTGAGCCCGGAAAGCCTGAAGATCGCCCTGCCGAGCTTCTTCGTCCCGTTCTTCTGCGGCCTGGCCTGCGCGCTCTGGCTGCTGCAACCGCTGCCCTGGCTCAGCGCGGTGTCGATCGGCCTGCTGTTCTCGATCACCGCGATCCCGGTGCTCTACCTGTACCTGCAGGGCATCGGCTACGACCCGAACGCGACGCGCCGGCTGATGCACTCGGCGATTCTCATGGACCTGATGTGCTGGAGCCTGTTCGCCCTGGCGCAAGGCAGCAGCAACCCGCAGAACCTGATCTGGCCGCTGCTCGCGGCGGCGCTGCCGTTGCTGCTCAAGGCCCTGCGCCTGCGCCACGGGCTGTCCTACAGCCTGCCGTTCTTCGCCCTGATGCTGGTGTTCCAGCAACTGAAGATGAACGCGCTGGTCTTCGGCATCGGCTACCTGCTCTGCCTGGCCTGGCTGCGCCAGCCCTTCGTCCTGCCGCTGAGCCCCCAGGCGCTGCGCCGGGTACAGAACGGCTTCGCGATCCCGCTGATCCTGTCCTACGGCATCCTGCAGATCGACTTCCGCCAGGCGGTCAGCGGCTACTCGTGGTTCTACCTCGCCGCGCTGCTGGTGCTGCCGGTGCTGGCCAAGCTCGGCGGCAACTGGATCGGCCTGGGCTGGGCCAGTCCCGGCATGCCGGCCGCGCTGCGCTGGCGCGAGAGCCTGCTGCTGAACATCCGCGGCTTGACCGAGATCGTCTTCCTCAACCTGCTTTTCCAGCAGCATCTGATCGACTCATTGCTCTACTTCAGTCTGATGCTGATGAGCCTGTTCTCCACGCTGCTGCCGGCGCTGCTCGGCATCCGTCGCCCCCATTCCATGCCTTCGTTGAAAAGGAATTCCCATGGCAATTTCTGAACTGCAACACCGTCAGGTCGTGATCATCGGTGCCGGCCCTTCCGGCGCCATCGCCGGCGCGCTGCTCAAGCGCCAGGGCCATGATGTGCTGATCATCGAGCGCCAGCGTTTCCCGCGCTTCTCCATCGGCGAGAGCTTGCTGTCGCACTGCCTCGATTTCGTCGAGGAAGCCGGCATGCTGGAGGCCGTCGAGGCGGCGGGGTTCCAGCGCAAGAACGGCGCCGCCTTCGCCTGGGGCGAGCGGCGCACGGCCTTCGATTTCCGCGACAAGTTCACTCCGGGCAAGGACTGGACCTTCCAGGTGCAACGCGCGCACTTCGACCAGATCCTCGCCGACGAAGCCGCCCGCCAGGGCGTGGAAATCCGCTACGAAGAGGAAATCGTCGCCGCCGACTTCAGCGGCGAAACGCCGAACCTCGACGTGCGCCGCCTGGACGGCAGCCACTACCGCGTCGAATGCAGCTTCGTGCTCGACGGCAGCGGGTACGGCCGCGTACTGCCGCGCCTTCTCGATCTCGAGGCGCCGTCCTGCCTGCCGGTCCGCCACGCCGTGTTCACCCACATCGAAGACCGCATCGACGATGAAGGTTTCGACCGCGAGAAGATCCTCATCACCACCCACCCGCAACTGCGCGACGTCTGGTTCTGGACCATTCCGTTCAGCAACGGCCGCTGCTCGCTGGGCGTGATCGCCGACCCGGCGTACATCGCCGAACGCCCGGACGACCTGGATGCCTGCCTCAAGCGCTTCGTCGAGGAAACCCCGAGCCTGGCCGGCGTGCTGAAGAATGCGGTGTGGGACACGCCGGCGCGCAAGATCGACGGCTACTCGGCCAACGTGAAGAGCCTGCATGGCAAGGGCTTCGCGCTGCTGGGCAACGCCGCCGAATTCCTCGACCCGGTGTTCTCCTCCGGCGTGACCATCGCGATGCGCTCGGCGAGCATGGCCGCCGGCCTGCTGCATCGTCAGCTCGAAGGGGAGCGCGTGGACTGGGAGAGCGACTTCGCCGTGCCCCTGAAACGCGGAGTCGATGCCTTCCGCGCCTACGTCGAGGGTTGGTACGATGGCAGCTTCCAGGACGTGATCTATTACCCCGGCTCATCCGGCGACATCCGCCGGATGATCTGTTCGGTCCTGGCCGGCTACGCGTGGGACCAGAACAACCCGTACGTCACCGAACCCCAGCGCCGCCTGCGCGTGCTGGCCGAAATCTGCGCACCTCAAGCGCCCGCCTGACAAGAGATTGCCATGACCCGCGCCGCCGCCACTTACGTCGAGGAAACCCGTTTCGGTTTCTGGTTCCTGCAGAGCCACACCTGGCAGCACCACGTTCTGCGGGTGGCGATCGACGACCTGCGGCGCCTGCTCGACGCGCCCCTGCCCGAAAACGCCTGCCTGCTGGATGCCGGTTGCGGGCAGGGCAAGTCGTTCGGCCTGCTGCAACGGACGTTCGCGCCGGCGCGGATGATCGGCCTCGACGCCGATCCGCACAGCCTGGACCTTGCCCGCGCGGAAGCCGGACGCCTCGGGCTCGACGTCGAGCTGATCGCCAGCGACTGCGCGCGGATCGAACTGGCCGATGCCAGCGTGGACATCCTCTTCTGCCACCAGACCTTCCATCACCTGGTCGAACAGGAGCGCGCTCTCGCCGAATTCTGGCGCGTGCTCAGGCCGGGCGGCTGGCTGCTGTTCGCCGAATCGACCAAGGCCTATATCGACACCTGGGTGATCCGCTGGCTGTTCCGCCATCCGATGCAGGTGCAGAAGAGCGCCGCCGAGTACCTCGGCATGCTGCGCGCCCAGGGTTTCGCGCTCGGCGACGGCAATGTCTCCTTTCCGTACCTCTGGTGGAGTCGCTCCCGCGATTTCGGCCTGCTCGAACGCTTCGGCCTGCAACGCCCGAAAGCCGTCGGCCAGCGTGAGGAAACCCTGGTCAACGTCGCGGCGCGCAAACCGCTGGCGAGCCCAACATGGGCGAGCCAGAGCGCATGAATGCCGCACGCCTGCGCCTGCCGTTCTGGCTGGCCCTGATCGCCCTGGCCGGCTGCGCGGCGAGAGCGCCGCTGCCGAGTCGGCCGCCGACGCTGGACCTGCCGCTCCAGCTGCACGTGCAGCGGCAGGCCGAGGGGCAGAGCCAGGACTGGCTGCTGGTCATCCAGGACGAAGGCACCGCCCTGCGCTGGTCGCTGCTCGACCCGTTGGGAATCCCGTTGTCCCGGCAACGGCTGCTCGATGGCGGCTGGCAGAACGACGGCCTGCTGCCGCCGAACCCCGAAGCCCGCGAGCTGTTCGCCGCCCTGCTGTTCGCACTGGCGCCCGCCGACCAGCTCGTCCGGCAGTACCCGCAGGCACGCACCCAGGGCAACCGGCGCCTGTTCGACGACCGGCAGCCCGCCTGGCGCGTCGACTACCGCCAGCTACAAGGTTTCGATCTGAAGATCGGCACGCGCCTCACCTACCGCGTCGACGCGCTCGAGGCCACGCCATGAAGGCCTGCCTCAACGCCCTCGGGGTGATATGCGCCCTGGGCAGCGGCAAGCGCGCGGTGCTCGACAACCTCCTGAACGGCTCCAGCCCCGGCATGCGCAGCGAGTCCGGCTGGCTGCCCGATCGCGCCGTTCCGGTGGGCGCGGTGGACGCCGAGCTGCCCGCGATGCCGAACGGTTTCGCCGAGCGCAACACGCGCAACAACCGCTTGCTGCTGGCGGCCGCGCTGGAGATCGAGGACGACATCCGCCAGGTCATCGAGCGCTTCGGCGCGTCCCGTATCGGCGTCGTGCTCGGCACCAGCACCACCGGCATCCATGAAGCCAGCCAGGGCATCGCCGCGCTGCTGCACCAAGGCGCTTTCCCGCCCGACTACAGCTATCGCCACCAGGAACTGGCCGCGCCGGCGGCCTTCCTCGCCGACTGGTTGCAACTGAGCGGGCCGGCCTACTCCATCTCCACCGCCTGCACCTCCAGTGGCCGCGCGTTGCTCAGCGCCCGCCGGCTGCTCGATCTCGGCGTCTGCGACGCGGTGCTCTGCGGCGGGGTCGACTCGCTGTGCGGCCTGACGCTGAACGGCTTCGATTCCCTGGAAGCCCTGAGCGACGCCGTCTGCAATCCGTTCTCGCCGCAACGCAGGGGCATCAACATCGGCGAGGGCGCGGCGCTGTTCCTGATGACTCGCGAGCCGTCGGCCGGCTCTCCCATCGCGCTGCTGGGCGCCGGCGCCAGCTCCGATGCGCATCACATCTCCGCACCGGAGCCGACCGGCCGCGGCGCGCTGCTGGCGATGCGCAAGGCGCTGAAGAGCGCCGCGCTGGAGGTCGGGCAGATCGACTACCTGAACCTGCACGGCACCGCGACCACGCACAACGATGCGATGGAAAGCTTCGCCGTGGCCGAGCTGTTCCCCGCCGGCGTGCCCTGCTCGTCGAGCAAGCCGCTGAGCGGGCACACGCTGGGCGCCGCCGGCGCCCTCGAGGCGGCGTTCTGCTGGCTGTGCCTGGGCCCGGACAATCGCGACAGCCTGCTGCCGCCGCAGGTCTGGGACGGCCTCGCCGACCCGGCCTTGCCGCGCCTGGACCTGGTCGCCCCAGGCCGCGTCGCGAGCCGGCCGTTGCGCCACATGATGAGCAATTCCTTCGCCTTCGGTGGCAACAACGTCAGCCTGATCCTCGGCCGCGTCGAGCCGGAGGGCCGCGCATGATCGCCTGGCCGATCGCCGAGCTGTTGCCCCACGCCGGCGACATGATCCTGCTGGACGGCGTCGAGCGCTTCGATGACGAAAGCGTCGTCACCTACCTGCAGGTTCGCGCGGGTGGCCTGTTGAACGCCGCCGATGGCAGCCTGCCGGCCTGGGTCGGCATCGAGCTGATGGCGCAAAGCGTCGCCGCCTTCGCCGGCTGCCAGGCACGCCAGGCCGGGCAGCCGGTGGAACTCGGCTTCCTGCTCGGTACGCGCAATTTCCAGTGCAACGTCGATGCCTTTCCGGTCGACGCCCCGCTCAGCATCCGCGCCTTGCGCTCGCTGCAGGATGACAGCGGCATGGGCGTCTTCGAATGCCACCTGGACGGGCCCGGCATCCACGCCGAGGCGCGCCTGAACGTCTTCCGCCCACCCGAAGTGGCGCGCTATCTACAGGAAACACCGCAATGACTGAAGCCATCCTCGTCACCGGCTCCAGCCGTGGCATCGGCCGCGCCATCGCCCTGCGACTGGCCCGCGCCGGTCATGACATCGTGCTGCACTGCCGTAGCCGCCTCGACGAAGCGCAGGCGGTGCAAGAGGCGATCCGCGCCCTTGGCCGCGACGCACGCATCCTGCAGTTCGACATCGCCGACCGCGACGCCTGCCGAACCGCCCTGGAAGCCGACATCGAAGCCCACGGCGCTTACTACGGCGTGGTCTGCAACGCCGGCCTGACCCGTGACGGCGCCTTCCCCGCGCTGAGCGACGAGGACTGGGACCAGGTGCTGCGGACCAACCTGGACGGTTTCTACAACGTCCTGCAGCCGCTGAGCATGCCGATGATCCGCCGCCGCAAGCCGGGACGGATCGTCTGCATCACCTCGGTCTCGGGGCTGATCGGCAACCGCGGCCAGGTCAACTACAGTGCCTCCAAGGCGGGCGTGATCGGGGCCGCCAAGGCGCTGGCGATCGAGCTGGGCAAGCGCCGGATCACCGTAAACTGCGTCGCGCCGGGGCTGATCGA
This sequence comes from Pseudomonas sp. UBA3153, assembly GCF_002364635.1. Classification (NCBI taxonomy): domain Bacteria; kingdom Pseudomonadati; phylum Pseudomonadota; class Gammaproteobacteria; order Pseudomonadales; family Pseudomonadaceae; genus Pseudomonas; species Pseudomonas sp. UBA3153. The sequence goes on along the minus strand of NZ_DEYR01000002.1, from coordinate 167,303 downwards.
CACCGACATGCTGGATGAGAACGTGCCCGTCGAGGAACTGCTGAAGATGATCCCGGCCCAGCGCATGGGCACGCCGGAAGAGGTAGCCGGGGCGGTGAATTTCCTCATGTCCGACGAAGCGGCTTACATCACCCGCCAGGTGATTTCAGTGAATGGAGGGCTGTGCTGATGAGGCGCGTGGTCGTTACCGGCATGGCCGGCATCACGTCGCTGGGCAGCGACTGGCCCACCGTACTGGAGAACTTCCAGGCCGGCAGAAGCGGCATCCGGCGGATGGACGAGTGGGATCGCTACACCGAGCTGAACACCCGCCTGGGCGGTCCGATCGACGATTTCGCCGTGCCCAGGCACTGGACGCGCAAGCAGTTGCGCAGCATGGGCCGGGTGTCGCGCCTCGCGGTACTGGCCGCCGAGCGCGCGCTGGACGACGCCGGCCTGCTCGGCGACCCGAGCATCGGCGACGGCCGCATGGGCGTCGCCTGCGGCTCGTCCACCGGCAGCACCGATGAGGTGAAGGCCTTCGGCAACATGCTGATCAATGCGGTCGCCGACGGCCTCAACGCCAACTCCTACGTGCGCATGATGCCGCACACCACCGCGGCCAACATCAGCATCTTCTTCGGCCTGAAGGGCCGCGTGATCCCCACCTCCAGCGCCTGCACCAGCGGCAGCCAGGGCATCGGCTATGCCTACGAGGCGATCAAGTTCGGCCGCCTGCCGATGATGCTCGCCGGCGGTGCCGAAGAGCTCTGCGCCACCGAGGCGATGGTCTTCGACGCGCTCTACGCCACCAGCCTGAGGAACGATGCGCCGCAGACCTCGCCGCGCCCCTACGACAGCCAGCGCGACGGCCTGGTGATCGGCGAAGGCGCCGGCATCCTGGTGCTCGAGGAACTGGAGCACGCGCTGGCCCGTGGCGCGCGCATCCATGCTGAAATCGTCGGTTTCGGCAGCAATGCCGACGGCCAGCACATCACCAAGCCGGAACAGGCGACCATGCGCCGGGCGATGGAACTCGCTCTGGAGGACGCCGGGCTGGCGCCGGACGCCATCGGCTACGTCAACGGCCACGGCACCGCCACCGAGCAGGGCGACATCGCCGAGACCCTGGCCACCCGCGATCTGTTCGGCACGCGCATGCCGATCAGTTCGCAGAAGAGCTTCCTGGGCCATACCCTCGGCGCCTGCGGCGCGCTGGAGTCCTGGTTCTGCATCGAAATGATGAACAGCGACCTGTACATCCACACGCTGAACCTGGGCGAGATCGACCCGCGCTGCGGCGAACTCGACTATCTCCGCGGCGAGCCGCGGAGAATGAGCCACGAATACGTGGTCAATAACAACTTCGCATTCGGCGGAGTGAACACTTCACTGGTTTTCCGTCGCTGGCGCTGACCTTCATGCCTGGAGTTCGCCGCCGCACCATCCGCAAGACCCCGCTCATCAAGGAGACGATATGCAAAAGAAAGCTCTGATCATCGCCGCGCTGTGCCTCAGTGCCCTGCCCGCCATCAGCCAGGCGCGCGACACGACCCACTACCTGCCGTTCGACGCCGTCGTCGCCCAGGCGACCCAGGCCGGCAAGCTCGATGGCAGCGTGAAGTTCTACCTGGCGAAGACCCCGGCCGGCGCGAAGATCATCAACCCGTTGGTGACCACCAACCAGAAGACCAACGCCTTCGGCAAATCCGATGAAGTGGCCTGCGGCTGGGTGCTGCAATCGGCGCTGATCCGCCTGCAGAACGCGGCCAAGGCCGCCGGCGCGAACGCCGTAGTGGATATCGCCAGCAACTACAAGAACGTCGAGTACCGCAACGCGGAAAACTACGAATGCCACGCCGGCGCGATCATGGCCGGCGTAGCGCTCAAAGGGAAACTGGCTACCGTCAAGTAAGACCCCGCGCTCCGAGAACGCTCCGCCCTGCGGGGCGTTCTTCGTTCTGGGTCGGAACGATGCCGCGTGGCGGCCGGTCGACATGCTCGAAGGCGCGATCGCGGAGGCCGCGCCGAACGCGGAGGCCGGCATGTCCCTCGAGATCCATTACCTGTTCCATGGCGAGCCGCGGACCAAGACGTTCGACGCGCCGGGCGATGCCTGTTCGCCCGGCCAGGCGGCGCGTCACCTGATCGAAGTGCACTTCGCCGATGCGGAAAACAGCCTGGCGATGCCTGGCGCGGACGACAGCGAGGCGCAGCTGCTGGAACACGCCGAGGTGCTCGGCATCAGCGCGATCCGCCTCCACCGCCGCTAGCGATGCTGCGCCGCCTGCCGCGTCAGCAGGTCGGAAAATGCCCGTGCCATCGCCGACGGCGGCTCGTTGCGCTGGACCAGCCAGACCGCCGTCTCGGCGCCCTCGTCGAGCAGCGTGCGGTAGACCACGCCATCGATGCGGATGCGCTGGAACGATGCCGGCAACACCGACACCCCAAGGCCCGCGGCCACCAGCCCGATGATCGTCATCGCCTCGGCGGCCTCCTGGGAAAAGTGCGGGCTGAAACCGGCGCGACTGGCGAGGCTGAGCAACTGGGCATAGAGGCCGCTGCCGTAGCCGCGCGGGAAGAACACGAACGGCTCGCCGGCGAGCGCCTCGAGATGCAAACCGGCGCCGCCGGCGGCCGCCAACGGATGCGCGGCGTTGAGTACCGCCACCAGCGGCTCGCGAAACAGCTCCTGCACACGCAGCGAGTCCGGCAACGGCAGCGGGCGCATCAGACCGATCTCGATGGATTCGTCGACCAGCGCGTCGGCGACCTTCTTGCTGCTCATCTCCTGCAGGTTGAGGTGAACGGCGGGAAAGGCCTGGCGGAACGCGTGGATCGCCCTGGGGATACGGGTGCTGAACGGCGCCGACGAGGTGAAGCCGATCTTCATCTCGCCCAGTTCGCCGAGCTGCGCACGGCGCGCGACATCGGCCGCCTTGTCGACCTGCGCCAGCACCAGACGCGCCTCCTCGAGGAACAGCCGGCCCGCCTCGCTGAGCTCGACCCGACGATTGGTACGCTCGAACAGGCGCGCCCCCAGCTCCTGCTCCAGTGCCTGGATCTGCTGGCTGAGGGGCGGCTGGGAGATGCCCAGCAGCTCTGCGGCGCGGCCGAAGTGCAGTTCCTCGGCCACCGCGATGAAATAGCGCAGGTGACGCAGTTCCATAGCGCGCTCCAATTAGGTCGTTTCAGATATCAAACAGGTCGAATGATATATTGGATGTAATCGTTAGCCACCTATATTCTTTTCCTGCCAATCCTTCATTCGCCCCCTTGAGGTACAAGTGAAAACTGCCGTCGCGTCGCCCGCCTTGTCGTCCGTGGCTGTTTCCAGCGCCGTCCAGAGCAGCGAGATCTACATCGAGAAGAACACCCCGATGTTCATGCGCACGGTGCTGGCGCTGTTCTGCGGCGGCTTCTCCACCTTCGCACTGCTCTATTGCGTGCAGCCGATGATGCCGATCCTCTCCCACGAGTTTTCCATCAACGCGGCGCAGAGCAGCCTGATCCTTTCGGTTTCCACGGCGACGCTCGCCATCGGCCTGCTGATCACCGGCCCGCTGTCCGATGCGCTCGGGCGTAAACCCGTGATGGTCGCGGCGCTGTCCGCCGCCGCGCTGTTCACCATTGCCAGCGCGCTGATGCCTACCTGGCAGGGCGTGCTGGTGACGCGCGCGCTGGTCGGGCTTTCCCTCAGCGGGCTCGCGGCCGTGGCGATGACCTACCTCAGCGAGGAAATCCACCCGCAGCACATCGGCCTGGCGATGGGCCTGTACATCGGCGGCAACGCGATCGGCGGGATGTCCGGGCGGCTGATCGCCGGCGTGCTGATCGATTTCGTCAGCTGGCACACGGCGATGCTGGTGATCGGCGTGCTGGCGCTGACGGCGGCTGTGGTGTTCTGGAAGATCCTCCCCGAGTCGCGCAACTTCCGCGCCCGCTCGCTCAACCCGCGCAGCCTGCTGGACGGCTTCACCGTGCATTTCCGCGACGCGGGCCTGCCCTGGCTGTTCCTCGAGGGCTTCCTGCTGATGGGCGCCTTCGTCACGCTGTTCAACTACATCGGCTATCGCCTGCTCGCCGAGCCTTACCACATGAGCCAGGCGCTGGTCGGGCTGCTCTCGGTGGTCTATCTGTCGGGCATCTACAGCTCGGCGCAGATCGGCGCGCTGGCCGACAAGCTGGGCCGCCGCCGGGTGTTCTGGGCGACCATCGTGCTGATGTCCGCCGGTCTCGCACTGACCCTGTTCACCGCGCTGCCGCTGGTGGTGATCGGCATGCTGACCTTCACCTTCGGCTTCTTCGGCGCGCACTCGGTGGCGAGCAGCTGGATCGGCCGCCGCGCACCCAAGGCCAAGGGCCAGGCGTCGTCGCTGTACCTGTTCAGCTACTACATCGGTTCCAGCGTCGCCGGCACCCTCGGCGGGGTGTTCTGGCACGCGGCGGGCTGGAACGGCATCGGCCTGTTCATCGGGACGCTGCTGATGATCGCTCTCGGCGTGGCCATCCACCTGGCGCGCCTGCCGGTGCTGCCGGGCAACCGCAACCGCTGATCGGCAGCGCAACGCAAAACGCCCGGCAGATGCCGGGCGTTTTCGTTTCAGCGTCCCTCGCGGAGGGGAACTCTTAGGCGTGGTACTGCGCGGACAGCTCGTGCACCGCCTCGAAGAACGCCCGCGCGTTCTCTGGATCGACTTCCGGGGTGATGCCGTGGCCGAGGTTGAACACCTGCCCTTCGCCGTGGCCGTAGCGGGCGAGGATGCGCCCTACCTCGGCGCGGATCGCCGCCGGGTTGGCGTAGAGCACGCTCGGGTCCATGTTGCCCTGCAGCGCCACCTTGGCGCCGACGCGGGCGCGGGCGCTGCCGATGTCACAGGTCCAGTCCAGGCCGAGGGCCTCGGCGCCGCTGTCGGCCATCGACTCCAGCCACAGGCCGCCGCCCTTGGTGAACAGGATCACCGGCACGCGGCGGCCGTCGTGCTCGCGGATCAGCCCGTCGACGATCTGCTTCATGTAAGCCAGGGAAAATTCCTGGTAGGCCGCCGCCGACAGGCTGCCGCCCCAGGAGTCGAAGATCTGCACGGCCTGCGCGCCGGCCTTGATCTGCCCGTTGAGGTAAGCGGTGACCGAGCGCGCCAGCTTGTCGAGCAGCGCGTGCATGGCCTGCGGGTTGTCGTAGAGCATCGCCTTGGATTTGCGGAAGTCCTTCGACGAGCCGCCTTCGACCATGTAGGTCGCCAGCGTCCAGGGGCTGCCGGAGAAGCCGATCAGCGGCACGCGGCCGTTCAGCTCGTGGCGGATGTTGCGCACCGCGTCCATCACGTAGCCCAGGTTCTGTTCCGGCTCGGGAATCGGCAGCGCTTCGATGTCGGCCATCGAACTGACGACCTTCTTGAAGCGCGGGCCTTCGCCGGTCTCGAAGTACAGGCCCTGGCCCATGGCGTCGGGAATGGTGAGGATGTCGGAGAAGAGGATCGCCGCGTCCAGCTGCGGGTAGCGGTCCAGCGGCTGGATAGTGACCTCGCAGGCCAGCTCGGGGTTCTTCATCAGGTTGACGAAGTTGCCGGCCTTGGCGCGCGTGGCCCGGTACTCGGGCAGGTAGCGGCCGGCCTGACGCATCATCCATACCGGGGTAACGTCCACCGGTTGCTTGAGCAGGGCACGCAGGAAGCGATCGTTCTTCAGGACAGTCATGGGGTCATCCGGGAAAAAAGTGCGGGCATTTTCGCAGAGCGCAGGGCAAAAGGCACGGCGGGTGCCGTGCCTTTGCGTTATGCGGTATCGGGTTCAGTGTACGGCGGCGGCCGCCAGGGCCTTGCGCCGGCGACCTTCGGCGTCCGCGGTGCGCATGGCGCCGAGAACGGTCTGGGCGTCGACCGGGAAGGGTTCGTTGTGGATGCTCTCCCCGACCGCGCAGGCCAGCTCGGCGGCGCGCAGCAGGTAGGCATCGTCGACGTCGTGCAGGCCGATGTCGGCCAGAGTCACCGGCAGGCCGATGGCGATGCAGAAGTCGTAGACCTCATCGATCTGCGCCGGCGCGCTGTCGCGCAGCATGAGCATGCTCAGCACGCCGAAGGCGACCTTCTCGCCGTGCCAGTAGGCGTGGGTCTCCGCCAGCGCGGTGAAGCCGTTGTGGATGGCGTGCGCCGCCGCCAGGCCGCCACTCTCGAAGCCGAGACCGGAGAGCAGGGTGTTGGCCTCGATGATGTGCTCCAGCGCCGGCGTCACCACCTGCTGGCGGCACGCCTGCAGCGCCAGCGGGCCGTATTCGAGCAGGGTGTCGTAGCACAGCCGTGCGAGGGCGAAGGCAGTACGCGGGCCGGGGCGACCGGTCATGTTGGCGGCCCCGCGGATGCGGCAATCCTCGGCCTCGAACCAGGTCGCCATGGCGTCGCCCATGCCGGCGACGAGGAAACGCGCCGGGGCCTGGGCGATCACCTGGCTGTCCACCAGCACCAGATCGGGATTGCGCGGCAGCACCAGGTAGCGCTTGAACGCCCCCTCGGCGGTGTAGATCACCGACAGCGCGCTGCACGGTGCATCGGTGGAGGCCAGTGTCGGTACCACGGCCACCGGCAGGCCGAGCTCGTGGGCCAGCGCCTTGGCGGTGTCGAGCGCCTTGCCGCCGCCGATGCCGACGATCGAATCCGGACGGCGCGCCTCGGCGAGGCCGACCAGCCGGGCGATTTCCTCGTCGCAGCATTCGCCGGTGAAGCGCACGCGGTGGAAATCGATCCGCTCGCTGGCGGAGGCGTCGAGTTGCGCGCCGAGGTTGTCGTCGGCGAAGGGATCGAGCAACGCCAGGCTGCTGCCGCCGAATCGGGCCAGCTCTTCACCGAGTTGCGCGAGCGCGCCTCGACCCTGGACGTAACGCGAGGGGAAAATGGCGGTGGTGAGCATGGCGAGACTCCTGGACAACGGGGGATGTCGTCACTCTAGGGGAACGCCGCTGGCGGGGTTTTGCGTCAGGTCAGCTTGGCGCGGCATCGCGTCGCGCCTGCTGCCGGAAGGGCGCGAGCTGAGCGCTCGCGCCGCGCGGGATCACGCTTCCAGGTAGTCGAGGATGCCCTCGGCGGCCTGGCGACCCTCGAAGATCGCGGTCACCACCAGGTCGGAACCGCGGACCATGTCGCCACCGGCGAAGATCTTCGGGTTGCTGGTCTGGTGCTTGAACTGCGACTGCTCGGGAGCGATCACCCGGCCCTGGCTGTCAGTGCGGATGTCGAACTGCTCGAACCAGGGCGCCGGGCTCGGGCGGAAGCCGAAGGCGATGACCACGGCATCGGCCGGCAGGACTTCCTCGGAACCCGGAATCGGCTCCGGGCTGCGACGACCGCGGGCGTCCGGCTCGCCAAGACGGGTCTCGACCACCTTCACGCCTTCCACCTTGTCCTCGCCGACGATGGCGATGGGCTGACGGTTGAAGAGGAACTTCACGCCCTCCTCCTTGGCGTTCTTCACTTCCTTGCGCGAGCCAGGCATGTTCTCGGCGTCGCGACGGTAGGCGCAGGTCACGGCCTTGGCGCCCTGGCGGATCGAGGTGCGGTTGCAGTCCATCGCCGTATCGCCACCACCGAGCACCACCACGCGCTTGCCCTTCATGTCGACGAAGTCCTCGGGGGACTTCTCGAAACCCAGGTTGCGGTTGACGCTGGCGATGAGGAAGTCGAGCGCGTCGTGGACGCCTGGCAGGTCTTCGCCGGGGAAGCCGCCCTTCATGTAGGTGTAGGTGCCCATGCCCATGAACACCGCGTCGTACTCGGCGAGCAGCTCGTCGATGCTGACGTCCTTGCCCACTTCGGTGTTCAGGCGGAATTCGATACCCATGCCGGTGAAGACTTCGCGGCGATTGCTCAGCACGCTCTTCTCCAGCTTGAACTCGGGGATGCCGAAGGTCAGCAGGCCGCCGATTTCCGGGTTCTTGTCGAACACCACCGGGGTCACGCCGTTGCGCACCAGCACGTCGGCACAACCGAGGCCGGCAGGGCCGGCGCCGATCACCGCGACGCGCTTGCCGGTCGGTTTGACCTTGGACATGTCCGGACGCCAGCCCATGGCGAAGGCGGTATCGGTGATGTACTTCTCCACCGAGCCGATGGTCACCGCGCCGAAGCCGTCGTTCAGCGTGCAGGCGCCCTCGCACAGGCGGTCCTGCGGGCACACGCGGCCGCAGACTTCGGGCAGCGTGTTGGTCTGGTGCGAGAGTTCGGCGGCGGCGAGGATGTTGCCTTCCGAAACCAGCTTCAGCCAGTTCGGGATGTAGTTGTGCACCGGGCACTTCCACTCGCAGTACGGATTGCCGCAACCCAGGCAACGGTGCGACTGATCGGCGGCCTGCTGCGGTTTGAACAGGTCATAGATCTCGACGAATTCCTTCTTGCGCTGGCGCAGCAGCTTCTTCTTCGGATCCTTGCGGCCGACCTCGATGAACTGGAAGTCGTTGTTCAGACGTTCAGTCATTTCAAAACCTCTTTTCAGCAGCGCCGAACCTGGGCCGCGCTGCGAGACGATCACGGTGAGCCGGCAAGCCCCGACGGGGGCTTGCCGCTTGAAGCGGCGTTCTTATTGCGGGTTCGCCCGGGTGCTGGAAAGCAGCGAACCAAGGCTCGCCGCCTTCGGCTTGACCAGCCAGAACTTGCGCAGGTAGTCGTCCAGGTTTTCCGAAAGGTTGCGTCCCCATGCACTGCCGGTTTCCTGCACGTACTCGGCGAGCACGCGCTGCAGGTGGCTGCGGTATGCTTCCATCGGTTCGTTGTTGATCCGCTGGATTTCCACCAGTTCGTGGTTCACCCGGTCGACGAAGGTGTTGTCCATGTCGAGTACGTAGGCGAAGCCACCGGTCATGCCGGAGCCGAAGTTGTAGCCGGTCTTGCCAAGAACGCAGATGAAACCGCCGGTCATGTATTCGCAGCAGTGATCGCCGGTGCCTTCCACGACCGCATGCGCGCCGGAGTTACGCACGCCGAAGCGCTCGCCCGCGGTGCCGGCGGCGAACAGCTTGCCGCCGGTGGCGCCGTACAGGCAGGTGTTGCCGATGATCGCCGACTCCTGGCTCTTGAACGCGCTGCCCTTGGGCGGCGTGATCACCAGTTGGCCACCGGTCATGCCCTTGCCGACGTAGTCGTTGGCGTCGCCCTCGAGGTACAGGTTCAGGCCGCCGGCGTTCCACACGCCGAAGCTCTGCCCTGCGGTGCCTTTGAAGCGGAAGGTCAGTGGCGCCGAGACCATGCCCTGGTTGCCGTGACGGCGGGCGATCTCACCGGAAATCCGCGCGCCGATGGAGCGGTCGCAGTTGCAGATGTCCAGCTCGAACTCGCCGCCGAGCTTGTCGGAAATCGCCGGCATGGCCATTTCCACCATGCGCTCGGCGAGCAGACCCTGGTCGAACGGCGGGTTCTTCTCCACCTGGCAGAACTGCGGTTTGTCGGCCGGGATATGCTCGCTGCCCAGCAGCGGGGACAGGTCGAGCTGCGCCTGCTTGTCGGTTTCGCCTGGCAGCATTTCCAGCAGATCGGTACGCCCGATCAGCTCGCCGAGGCTGCGCACGCCCAGCTTGGCCAGCCACTCGCGGGTTTCCTCGGCGATGAAGGTGAAGAAATTCACCACCATGTCGACGGTGCCGATGAAGTGGTCCTTGCGCAGCTTGTCGTTCTGCGTGGCGACGCCGGTGGCGCAGTTGTTCAGGTGGCAGATACGCAGGTACTTGCAGCCCAGCGCGATCATCGGCGCGGTGCCGAAGCCAAAGCTCTCGGCGCCGAGGATGGCCGCCTTGATCACGTCGAGGCCGGTCTTCAGACCGCCGTCGGTCTGCACCCGGACCTTGCCACGCAGGTCGTTGCCGCGCAGGGTCTGGTGGGTTTCGGCGAGGCCGAGTTCCCACGGCGAGCCGGCGTACTTGATCGAGGTGATCGGCGAGGCGCCGGTGCCGCCGTCGTAGCCGGAGATGGTGATCAGGTCGGCATAGGCCTTGGCCACGCCGGCGGCGATGGTGCCTACGCCCGGCTCGGCCACCAGCTTCACCGAGACCAGCGCCTTCGGGTTGACCTGCTTGAGGTCGAAGATCAGTTGAGCCAGATCCTCGATCGAGTAGATGTCATGATGCGGCGGCGGCGAGATCAGCGTCACGCCAGGCACCGCATAGCGCAGCTTGGCGATCAGGCCGTTGACCTTGCCGCCGGGCAGTTGACCGCCCTCGCCCGGCTTGGCGCCCTGGGCGACCTTGATCTGCAGCACTTCGGCGTTGACCAGGTACTCCGGGGTGACGCCGAAGCGGCCGGTGGCGACCTGCTTGATCTTCGAGCTTTTCACCGTGCCGTAACGGGCCGGGTCTTCGCCGCCCTCGCCGGAGTTGGAGCGCCCGCCCAGGCGGTTCATCGCCTCGGCCAGGGCCTCGTGGGCCTCCGGCGACAACGCGCCGAGGGAAATCCCGGCGGCGTCGAAGCGCTTGAAGATCGACTCCAGCGGTTCGATCTCCTCGAGCGTCAGCGGGGCATCGGCGAGCTTGACCTTGAGCAGGTCACGCAGCATCGACACCGGACGGCTGTCGACCAGCGCGGTGTATTCCTTGAACTTGGCGAAATCGCTCTGCTGCACGGCGGCCTGCAGGGTGTTCACCACGTCCGGGTTGTAGGCGTGGTACTCGCCGCCGTAGACGAACTTGAGCAACCCGCCCTGCTGGATCGCCCGGCGGTTGTTCCAGGCTTCCTGCGCGAGCAGTTTCTGTTCGGCTTCGATATCGACGAACCGCGCACCCTTGATGCGGCTGGATACGCCGCGGAAACTCAGCGCCACGACTTCGTCGGACAGGCCCACCGCCTCGAACAGCTGCGCGCCGCGGTAGGAGGCAACGGTGGAAATCCCCATCTTCGAGAGGATCTTCAGCAGCCCCTTGGAGATGCCTTTGCGGTAGTACTTGAAGACTTCGTAGAGGTCGCCGAGCACCTCGCCGGTGCGGATCAGGTCGCCGAGCACTTCGTAGGCGAGGAACGGGTAGACCGCCGTCGCACCGAAGCCCAGCAGCACGGCGAAATGGTGCGGATCGCGCGCGGTGGCGGTCTCGACCATGATGTTGCAGTCGCAGCGCAGGCCTTTCTCGGTCAGCCGGTGGTGGACCGCGCCGACGGCCAGCGAAGCGTGCGCGGGCAGCTTGCCGGGGGCGATGTGGCGATCGGTGAGGATCAGCAGCACCTTGCCGCCGCGCACCGCTTCCTCGGCCTGGTCGGCGATGTTGCGTACCGCGGCTTCCAGCCCGATCGACTCGTCGTAGTTGAGGTCGATGATCTGGCGCTCGAAGCCTGGGCGTTCGAGGGTCATGATCGTCCGCCACTTGGCCGGCGACAGGATCGGCGTGCTGAGGATCGCCCGGTTGGCGTGGGACGCGTCCTCTTCGAAAATGTTGCTCTCGGCGCCCAGGCAGGTTTCCAGGGACATCACGATGGCTTCTCGCAGCGGGTCGATCGGCGGGTTGGTGACCTGCGCGAACTGCTGGCGGAAGTAGTCGTAGGTCGAGCGCACGCGCTTGGACAGCACCGCCATCGGGGTGTCGTCGCCCATCGAGCCGACCGCTTCCTGGCCCTGCTCGGCGAGCGGGCGCAGCACCTGGTCGCGCTCCTCGAAGGTGACCTGGAACATCTTCATGTATTGCTTGAGGTGGTCGCTGTCGTAGAACGGTGAGCCGTGGTCGTGGTCGTCCAGCGTCGCCTGGATGCGCAGCGCGTTCTCGCGCAGCCAGCGCTTGTAGGGGTGGCGCGACTTCAAGCGGCTGTCGATGTCGTCGGTCTGCAGGATCTGCCCGGTCTCGGTATCCACGGCGAAGATCTGCCCCGGACCGACCCGCCCCTTGGCGATGACGTCCTCGGGCTGGTAGTCCCACACGCCGATTTCCGAGGCGAGGGTGATGTAGCCGTTCTTGGTGGTCACCCAGCGCGCCGGGCGCAGGCCGTTGCGGTCGAGCAGGCACACGGCATGGCGGCCATCGGTCAGCACCACGCCGGCCGGGCCATCCCAGGGTTCCATGTGCATGGAGTTGTATTCATAGAAACCGCGCAGGTCGGAATCCATGGTCTCGACGTTCTGCCAGGCCGGCGGAATGATCATGCGCAGGCCGCGGAACAGATCCATGCCGCCGGTGACCAGCAACTCGAGCATGTTGTCCATGCTCGAGGAGTCGGAACCGACGCGGTTGACCAACGGGCCGAGCTCGTCGAGGTCGGTGATCGCCTCGTTGGCGAACTTGGTACGCCGCGCCAGCGCCCAGTTGCGGTTGCCGGTGATGGTGTTGATCTCGCCGTTGTGGGCGAGGAAGCGGAATGGCTGGGCCAGCGGCCATTTCGGCAGGGTGTTGGTGGAGAAGCGCTGGTGAAACACACAGATCGCGGTCTTCAGGCGCTCGTCGCTGAGGTCCGGGAAGAACGCCGCCAGGTCGGCGGGCATCATCAGGCCCTTGTAGATGATGGTGCGCGGCGAAAAGCTGCAGATGTAGTGATCGGTGTCCTCGGCATTGGCCACGGAAGAGCGGCGACGCGCGGAGAACAGTTTGACCGCGAAGGTTTCGTCCGACAGCCCCTCGCCCCCGATGAACACCTGCTCGATCTGCGGCAGACGCTCAAGCGCGAGACGGCCGAGCACGCTCGGGTCGATCGGCACCTTGCGCCAGCCGACCAGGTGCAGGCCGGCGGCGAGGATCTCGCGATTCATGTTCTCGCGAGCGGCTTCGGCGCGGGCCGGATCCTGGTTGAAGAAGACCATGCCGACCGCGTATTGCTGCGGCAACTCGACGGCGAAATGCTCGCGCGCCATCTCGCGCAGGAACAGGTCAGGCTTCTGTATGAGCAGGCCACAGCCGTCGCCTGTCTTACCGTCGGCGTTGATGCCGCCACGGTGGGTCATGCAGGTCAACGCTTCAATGGCGGTTTGCAACAGATCGTGGCTCGCCTCGCCCTGCATGTGAGCGATCAGGCCGAAGCCACAGTTATCCTTGAACTCATCAGGATGATACAGACCTGCTTTCATAGGGACTCTCACCAGGCTGCCTTCTATAACAAGGCAAAAATGCTTTCAAATACAATCAGTTACCGAACGCGCAGGACGAGTCGCCAGCTTTGCGCAGGCAAAGGGAGGTCATTGTACATATCCACCCGGACGCTCACAAATCGTTAGTGGCGTGGCAGTGAATTTTAATGTCGCAATAACGTAGGAATAAGGCGGCGAGCCGTGATAGCGCCCGCCGACTCTAACCGCCAGGAATCAGCGCGATGCGCCCATTTCCTGCTGGATGCTGGCGAAGGTTTTCGGCCACGGCTTGCCGGCCTGAACCTTGGCCGGCAGCGCCTTGATCGCCGCCTGCGCCGCCGTGCGGGAGGGGAAGCTGCCATAGGTCACCACATAGAGTGGTTTGCCCTGGAAGACCTTCTTGAAATACCGGTACTGATCGCCGTTCGCCCGAACGAACGCCTGCGCACTGCTCTCCGACGCCGAGCCGAGAATCTGCACGGTAAACGCCGTGGCCGGCTGGGCCCGATACCAGTCCGCACCCGGCGATGCCGCGCTCGCCACCGCTGCAGGCTTGTCCACCTTCGCCGTGGCGGGCGCCGCAGGCTTGGTTGCCGCAGGCGGCTTGGAAACGGCCGCGGCGGGCGGCGTGGACTTGGGCTGCGTTACCGGAGCCGGGCTCGCGGTTGGCGCGGTCACTACCGGCGGCGCAGCGACAACCGGAGGTGCAGGTACGGCGGCGATAGGCGCCGCGGCGCCCGGCTCGGGCAACGGCGCCGGACCGGGAACCTCGGTAGCCGTCTCGTCGCTATCTTCCGTAGCCGCCGCCTGAGCAAGAGGGCTGCGAATGACCGGCTGAGCCTCGCCCACCAGAGGCAACGGCAGCGGCTGGGAAGACCCCGAAAACTCGACGGCAGGATTGCCTTCCTGCGAAGCCCCCTGCTGCGCCTGCCCCGCCGGACTGCCTGCCGCCTGATCCTGAGGCGCCAGTGCAACGCCGGGAGCGGGTTCGCCTGGGGTCTTGCTGCCCTGCCCCTGCATCAACCACGCGGCCAGAACACCCACGAACACCACGACAAGGGCCAGAAGATGCTTCTTCGGCAACTTGAATGCGAAACCGGTGCGCTTGCCCGAGCCGCGCTGCGCCAGCATCGCCTCGATCAACGTCTCGCGCGCCACCTGGTTAATCGCACCCGGCCAACCTTCGGACTGGGCGTGGATATCGGCGATCTGATCGTCCGAGAGGACTTCGATTCCCTGCCCGGCGCCCTCTAGGCGGCGAGCCAGGTAGGCGCGCGTCTCCTCCTCTTCGTAGGGTTGCAGCTCGATGACGTGGAAGCACTCTTCCCCGCCGTCGCCCAGATCATCCAGACGCGCGATCAGCGAAGGCTCGCCGAATAGGAACACGTGGGCGCGGCCGTCGGCATTGCCCTGCGCCAGCGCCAGCAAGGCCTCGAGCGCATCCGGTTTGAGCGCTTCGGCATCGTCCACGAGCAGATAGACTTCCTGCCCGGTCAGCCCCAGCTGCACCACCTGCGACTGGATAGAGCGGGAATCGGCGGCCTGCATGCCCAGCCCCTGGGCCACCTGCCGCAACAGGCTGGCCGCATCCTCGGCGCCACGCGCGGAAACCACCACGCTGAGCACACTCTGCTTGTTGGTACTGGCGACCAGAGCCTGGCGCAAGAGGGTCTTGCCACTGCCTTCAGGCCCACTGACCACCAGAAGCAGCTGACTGTAACGCGCGAGGTGATGAAGCTGTCCCAACACCGGCTTGCGCTGGGCAGCGAAGAACTTGAACCCCGGCACCCGCGGTGCGAAAGGGTCGTGGCTGAACTGGTAAAAACCTAGAAACGCTTCATCGGCATGCAAACTGGTCATGAGCTCTCATTGTTCTCCGAGCTGGTCCACCAGGGCGCGGTAATTCGCGCTCAGGGTGGCGTGCAAAGTCTCATCAGGATAATCCGCCGTAACCACGGCTTCCCCCATCCGCCTCAGCAATACAAGGCGCAACTGCCCATCGAGAACCTTCTTGTCGACGGCCATGTGCTGGAGGAAATCGGCCGGGGTCATCTCTTCGGGCGGCACCACCGGCAGACCCGCCCGCTGGAACAGGCGAATCCCGCGATCGCGATCCTCCGTGGAAATCCAGCCAAGGCGCCGCGACATTTCCAGGGCCATCACCGTGCCCGCGGACACGGCCTCGCCGTGCAGCCAGGCACCGTAGCCCTTGTGAGTCTCGATGGCATGGCCAAAGGTGTGGCCCAGATTGAGGGTGGCACGAACCCCGGCCTCACGCTCGTCCGCGCCGACGATACGGGCCTTTGCCGCACAGGATTGCTCGATGGCGTACGTCAGCGCCTGCTGGTCGAGCGAACGCAGCGCATCCATATGCTCCTCGAGCCAGGCCAGGAAACCCTCGTCGCAGATCAGGCCGTACTTGATGACCTCGGCCAGGCCGGCGGAAAGCTCGCGCGGCGGCAGCGTGGTCAGCGTCGAGGTATCGATGAGCACGGCATTCGGCTGATAGAAGGCGCCGATCATGTTCTTGCCGAGCGGATGATTGATCCCGGTTTTCCCGCCCACGGATGAATCGACCTGCGACAGCAGCGTGGTCGGCACCTGGATGAAATCGACGCCGCGCTGATAGCAGGCCGCTGCAAAACCAGCCATATCGCCGATCACGCCTCCACCCAAGGCGATCACAGTGCAACGGCGATCGTGCCGGGCGGAAAGCAGGCCGTCGAAAATCAGCTGCAAGGTCTTCCAGGTCTTGAACGCCTCCCCATCGGGAAGAACGATGGCTGTCTGTGCGTAGGCAGCCAGTGCACGCTGCACCGATTCGAGATAAAGCGGCGCGATCGTCTCGTTGGTAACGATCGCCACCTTCTTGCCCGCAACATGACGGGCGAACAGTTCACCCTGAGTGATGAGCCCGGCGCCAACGTAGATGGGATAACTGCGATCAGCGAGGTCGACGTGAAGAGTCTGCATGAGGCCCCCGTAAAAAAGGCCAATAGGATAGCGCATCCGGCCGTAGTTTAATCCGGCCGCAACGCCTGCAAGCGCTCGAGTATTTCCTGAACGACCATCCGCGGCGGGCGCTGGTCGGTTTCGATGACGATATCGGCAATCTCGCGATAAAGCGGGTCCCGAATAGCCATCAGCTCTCGGAGCACCTTGCCAGGGTCGGAAGTGCGCAGAAGCGGACGATTCCGATCCCGGGCCGTACGGTTCAACTGCTGCGCAACAGAGGTGAAGAGATAAACGACATCGCCCCCAGCCTTAAGGACGGCGCGGTTGTCATCGCGCAGCACCGCTCCGCCGCCTGTCGCCAGCACCACGCCATTGAGCTCGCAGAGCTCCGCAAGCATCGAGCGCTCCCGCTCGCGGAAGCCCGGCTCGCCCTCGACATCGAAAATCCAGGGTATGTTGGCGCCACAGCGCTGCTCGATTTCCTTGTCGGAATCCTTGAAGGGAAGCCGCAGCTCTTTGGCCAGAAGCCGCCCGATGGTGCTTTTCCCAGCACCCATCGGGCCAACCAGAATCAGATTGCGCACAGCATCAACGACCCACTGCAATAGCCTGATTGTTCATGATGCGCGGAGTGAGGAAGACCAGCAGCTCGGATTTGGAGTCCTGCACTGTGTCGCGACGGAACAGTCGTCCGAGGTAAGGCAGGTCACCCAGGAAAGGGACTTTCTCGGTGCTCTTGGTTTGGGTGTTGGAAAACACGCCGCCAATTACAATTGTCTCGCCGTCACTCACAAGGACCTTGGCATTCACCTCATTCTTGTTGATGGCGGGAACACCATTTGACGCCTCCGCATTGGTGAAGTCAGGCGCATCCTTGTTCACCTTCACCTCCATGATTACCCGATTGTCGGGGGTAATTTGCGGAGTGACTTCCAGCGATAGCGCTGCTTCTTTAAACGAGGTACTGGTGGCACCGCTGGAGCTGGCTTCCTGATAAGGCACTTCAGCGCCCTTGAGGATGCGAGCCGTTTCCTTGTCGGAAGTAACGACCTTGGGCTGGGATACGATTTCGCCGTTACCGGTCGCTTCCATAGCGGAAAGCTGCAGGTCCAAAATCACGTTGTTCGTAATGAAGCCAATACCTATCCCGGAAGTGCTGTTGCTAGCACCCAAGTCGACAAATGGGACAGGGCTGCTACTGGAGCTAGAGCCAGAGCCAGAACCAGCGCTGCTAGTAGGCAACGTACATCCACCGGCAAAGGGACCACACCCACCCGTTCCACTTTCATTGATACCAATGTTTCCGTTCTGCCCGTAGCCAGTCCAGTTGCCTTTGCTCAAGGCACCACCCCAGCGAACACCCAGCGCCTTATCGTAATCGACGTTTGCCTCGACGATCCGCGCCTCGATCATGACCTGCCGTACGGGGATATCCAGCTGGGTAACGATTCGACGAAGCTCATCCAGACGCTCTTGAGTCTGATAGGCAATGATGTTGTTGGTGCGATCGTCCACGGTGATCGAGCCACGCTCGGGCGTAGAAGCCGCGCCCGCTTCGGAGCTGGTTACCGACTGGAACAGTTTGGCGATGTCAGACGCCTTGGCGTAGTTCACCTGGATCAAATCCCGACGTAGCGGAGCCAGTTCGGCGATTTGTTTTTGCGACTCCAACTCCTGACGCTCCCGAGCCGCGATCTCATCAGCCGGCGCGACCAGAAGCACGTTACCGATTTGACGTTTGTCCAGCCCTTTGGTCTTCAATACCAGATCAAGCGCCTGATCCCAGGGCACGTTCTGCAACCGAAGTGTGATGCTGCCCTGAACCGTATCGCTGGCCACGAGGTTCAAATCGGTAAAGTCGGCAATCAGCTGAAGTACCGAACGAACGTCAATATCCTGAAAGTTAAGAGACAGCTTTTCACCCGAGTAGGTGAATCTATCGCTCTTACGCTGCTCAACCTCCTCTTTTGCCAGCGGTTTGATACTGATGGTCAGCTTGTTATCAGTCTGATAAGCAAGATAATCGTAAAAACCCGTAGGCTCGATATTGATGCTGGTTTGGCCACCCTGTGTACTCGCACTTACAAACTGTACGGGGGTTGCGAAATCCTTGACATCCAATCGCACTCGTAGCGACTCGGGCAACTGGGTATTCGCGAAGTCCAGACGAATTTTTCCGCCCTGCTCCTGAATGTTCGGACTTACCGTTGGATCGGAGAGTGCAATAACCACATTCCCTTCGCCCTGATCACCACGCTGGAAATCGATCCCACTGATGGCCTTACCGGCCGGAGCGAAGGTTTTCGAAACAGGAGCAGCAGGCGCTTTGGAGCTGACAGGCGTCTGGACGGCGACCGGCTGGGGAACGGGAGCACCAAGAGCCCCTTCACCCACCACGACATACAGGTTATTGCCTTCAGCACGAGTGCTGTAGGGCACGAGAGTCGCCAGATTAACGATCAGACGCGTGCGGTCCTTCACCTCGACGACAGTGACGCTTCGCGCGTTGCCTACGCCGAGCTCCTTGTTCTTGGCACCCAACTTACTGCTGACACCGGGCAGATCGAGCGCAATACGGGCCGGTTGTTCGATGGTGTAACCGCGCGGGACTGGAACAGGCTCGTCAAAGGACAGCTTCAGCTCGACACGATTGCCCGGCAACGCCGCGACATCCAAACCCTGGAGATTGGCCGCCAACACTTCAGGCGCAATCAGAGCCGCCAACATTGATAGAGCTAGGCGCGAAAGTTTGCTGTTCATTCTCTGATTCCGTTGTGCTGACTGGCAATAATTCTTCATATCCCTGTCCCTATGAGCGTTCTTTTAGGGCCAGGCTACGCGGCCTTTCCAACCAGCCACCCTCTCCGTCTGGAACGACTTCCACAACTTCGATCGCGTTCTCGTTGATGGCCACAATCCGTCCGTTGTTTCTTCCGAGGTAATCCCCTACACGAATTCGATGGACTCCACCGGCACCCCGGACCAAGGCAAACATCCCACCCTCGTTGGAAAGCGTGCCGACCATTTCGAACGTTTCGATATTGAAGCCTTCAAGGAACTGCTTGACCCGTGTTTCGTCCGGCTTGATGTCCTTGGAGCCCTTCTGCTGCCGAGCCAGATCGATCTTCACCGGCGGCTGGAATGGACTGCGCATGGCAGCAGCGCTGTAGGTGAAGGCCTCGTAGGGCTGAAATTTGGGCAACGGCTCGATAGAACCCTTCGGCCTCGCGCGAACCTCGTCCATGTAGTTCTGCAAATCGCTGAAGTCGTTGCTGACACCGCAACCCGCGAGAACCAGCACCAGAGCGGTGCCTACAAAAAGATGGGGGCTTTTCATTTCTGTACCCCGGTCTCGTTGTAACGATAGGTCTTGGCCAAGATGCTCATGCGCAACTTGTTGGGGCTGGCAGCGTTCACCGGCTTGATGTCGAAATCGTGCAACGTGACGATCCGCGGCAAGCTGGCGACACCGCTCACGAACGTCGCCAAATCGTGATAAGCGCCCACTACCGTAATTTGTATGGGAAGTTCGATATAAAACTGCTGCGCGGCCTCCGGAAGCAATTTGATCTCCTCGAATTCCAGCCCGCTGCCCAGCCCAGTGCGCGTAATGTCCTCAAGCAAGCCAGGGACTTCAGTATCGCTGGGCAACTGCCTGAGCAGGGCGCCGAAGGAAACTTCCATTTCCTTCATTTGCTCCTTGTAGGCTTCCAGGTTGGCGGACTGGAATGCCTTGCTGGAGAACTGCTCCTTCAACGTCAGCTCTTCGCTACGCTGCTGATCGAGATCGGCCTGAAGATCCTTGAGATGGAAGTTGTAACCAAGCGCCAGAACCGCAACCAGGAGCAGGAAACAGGCTATCGCCTTGACTGGCGCCGGCCATGAACCCAGGTTGTTCAAATCCAGATCGCCCAGATCCACCTTGCGCAAACTAGCCAGGGAATCGGCAAGACTCATTTCGCGGCTCCTTCCACATCAGCTTTCGGCTGGGTCTGCTGCACCGTCAGCTGGAAGACGTTCGCCTGGTCAACTTCCCCGGCGGTCACAGCCTTTACTTCCGTGAGGTTAGGCGCCGTGAGCCATTGCGAGGAATCCAGATTGCGCATCAGGTTGGAGACCCGATTGTTGGATTCAGCAGCCCCGGTGATAGCGATCGTCGAGCCGTTCATTTTCAGTTCGGTGAAATACACACCTTCCGGCAACGTACGAACAAGCTGATCGAACACTCGACCGATGATCGGACGATTTCCCTGCAGGTCCTGAATGATCTTCATCCGCTCGAGCAGTTGCTGGCGGCGGGTCCTCAGCTCTCTGATCTCCGCGATCCTTGCATCAAGCAGGGAGATTTCCGTGCGCACATAGTCGTTGCGGGCACGCTGGTTCTCTATCGCGGAATCCAGATACTGGGAGGCCAGAAAGACCGCGCCACCAGCCACCAACAAGACACCACCCAAGGTAACGAGGAAGCGCTGCTTGCGCTCTTCGCGAAGCTGCTCGCGCCAAGGAAGTAAGTTGATCCGTGCCATGTCAGTCGAAACTCCTCATCGCCAGACCGCAGGCGATCATCAACGCCGGCGCATCACTGGCCAGGGCACCCGCGTTGACTTTGCCGCTCAGGGCCATATCGGCGAAGGGGTTGGCGACCAGCGTCTGAGTGCCGATTTTCTGCTGGATCAAACGATCCAGATCGGGAATGGAGGCAGTGCCACCGGCCAACATGATGTAGTCGACGTCGTTGAACTGACCCGCGGCGAAGAAGAACTGCAGGGAGCGGGAAACCTGCTGGACCACGGCCTCCTTGAACGGCAGCAACACTTCGCTTTCGTAGTCATCCGGAAGGCCGCCCTGCTTCTTGGCGAGGCCAGCCTCCTCGACCGACAGGCCATAGCGACGCTGGATTTCCTCGGTCAGCTGGCGCCCACCGAAAAGCTGCTCACGGGTATAGATGGTGCGGCCATTGTGCAGCACGCTGAGGGTGGTCATGGTGGCGCCGATGTCCACCACGGCAACGGTCATCTCGTCCCGTTCGCCCCCCAGTTGCTCGGCGAGAAGACCATAGGCACGCTCCAGCGCATAGGCTTCGACGTCCACGACCTTGGCCGTGAGACCGGCCAACGCCAGCGCCGCCTCACGGACCTCGACGTTCTCCTTGCGGCAAGCAGCCAGCAGCACTTCAACCCGCTCGGGATTGCGTACCGAGGTGCCCTGAACTTCGAAATCGATGGCAACTTCTTCCAGCGGATAAGGAATGTACTGATCAGCCTCGATCTTCAGTTGATTTTCCAACTCGTCATCGTTGAGACCCGATTCCATTTCGATCGTCTTGGTGATGACTGCGGAGCCGGCCACGGCCACTGCAACGGCCTTCACGCCGGTCTTTGCCTTGGCTGTCACACGAGCGAGCGCCTGCCCCACGCCCTCGAGTTCGGCGATGTTCTTTTCCACTACGGCGTTTATCGGGAGCGGCTCGACGGCATAGGCCTCTACTTTGTAGCGGCCACCTGAGCGACTCAGTTCGAGGAGCTTTACCGAGGTCGAGCTGATATCGATCCCCAGCAGCGTATTCGCTTTCTTGGTGAAGAGCCCTAGCACGTCCGATTTCCTATTGGCATCCGCTACTTACGGACTATTTATGTTTTTTCACATTAAATAACAGTCTTGACAGAAGCGCAAATGGCTCCCCGGCAAAAAAACCGCTTATAATGTGAACGGCTTTCCGCTTTCCGCTTCGCCTTCTGCTAACTCATTCTTTTATCTGGAAAACCAAGCATTTGATACGCCTGCTGAAATTCTTCTGGTGGTCTTGCGTAGCCGTTTTCTGTGGCCTTTTGCTTGGTCTCAGTGGCGCCTTTCTTTATCTGAGCCCAACCCTCCCTTCCGTGGACTCACTGCGCAGCATCCAACTGCAGATTCCGCTGCGTGTGTACAGCAGCGACGAGAAGCTGATCGCCGAATTTGGCGAGATGCGGCGTACCCCCATCCAGTTCGCCGACATCCCCAAGGACTTCATCCAGGCACTCTTATCCGCCGAGGATGACAACTTTGCAAACCATTATGGCGTCGACGTCAGCAGCCTGATGCGCGCCGCCTCTCAACTCTTGAAGACCGGCCATATTCAGAGTGGCGGCAGCACCATCACCATGCAGGTGGCGAAGAACTACTTCCTCACCAGCGAGCGCAGCTTCTCGCGCAAGATCACCGAGATACTGCTCGCGCTGCAGATCGAACGTGAGCTGAGCAAGGACGAAATCCTCGAGCTCTACGTCAACAAGATCTACCTGGGCAATCGCGCCTACGGGATCGAAGCCGCCGCTCAAGTCTATTACGGCAAATCCATCCGAGACTTGAGCCTCGGGCAGATGGCGATGATAGCCGGTCTTCCGAAGGCGCCCTCGCGCTACAACCCACTGATGGACCCGGTGCGCAGCAAGGAGCGGCGCGACTGGATCCTCGGGCGCATGTTCCGCCTCGGCAAGATCGACGAGTCGCGCTACAAGGCCGCACTGGCCGAACCGATCGATGCCCGTTATCACGTGCAGACGCCCGAGCTGGCCGCGCCCTACATCGCGGAAATGGCCCGCGCGGAGATGGTCGGCCGCTTCGGTAGCGCCGCCTACACCGACGGATTCCGCGTCACCACGACCGTGCCGAGCGACCTGCAACTGGCGGCCAACAAGGCGGTGCAGGACGGACTGATCAGCTACGACCAGCGCCACGGCTATCGCGGCCCGGAAACCCGCTACCCGAACATGACCCGCGAGGCCTGGCTCCAGGAACTGCCCAAGTACCGCACGCTGGGGAGTCTCGAGCCGGCAGTGGTCAGCCAGGTGGAGAGCAGCGGCATCCTCGTGCTGACCCGCGACGGGAAAGAGGAAGCCGTCGCCTGGGACAGCATGAAATGGGCCCGCCCGTTCATCAACAGCAACAGCATGGGCGCGCGCCCGCAGAAGCCGGCGGACGTGGTGCAGGTGGGCGACCTTGTTCGCGTACAGCGCCAGGAAGACGGCAGCCTGCGTTTCAGCCAGGTGCCGAGCGCACAGAGCGCGCTGGTCTCGCTGGACCCGAACAACGGCGCCATCCGCGCCCTGGTCGGCGGCTTCGCCTTCGAGCAGAGCAACTACAACCGCGCGGCCCAGGCCAAACGCCAGCCGGGGTCCAGCTTCAAACCCTTCATCTATAGCGCGGCGCTGGACGCTGGCTTCACGCCCGCGAGCCTGGTGAACGACGCACCGATCGTCTTCGTCGACGAGTACCTGGACAAGGTCTGGCGGCCGAAGAACGACACCAATACCTTCCTTGGCCCGATCCGCCTGCGCGAAGCGCTGTACAAGTCGCGTAACCTGGTCTCCATCCGCCTGCTGCAGACCATCGGCATCGACTACGCCCTCAACTACGTCAGTCGCTTCGGCTTCAACAAGCAGGAGCTGCCGCGCAACCTGTCGCTGGCGCTGGGCACGGCCAACCTGACGCCGATGGAAATCGTGACCGGCTGGAGCACCTTCGCCAACGGGGGCTACAAGATCCAGCCCTACCTGATCCAGCGTATCGAGAGCCGCGACGGCGAGGTGCTGTTCACCGCCAACCCGCCGAGCGCAGCAGCGGCCACGCAGGATGCCGAGCCGCGCACCCAGACCGCCGAGGAAGCCACCGGCGGCAGCGGCACGGACGAAGCGAAAGACCCGCAGGCACCCGCCGTCGCCGAGCGCATCGTCGACCCGCGCACCACCTACATCCTTACCAGCATGCTGCAGGACGTGATCAAGCGCGGCACCGGCCGGCGCGCCCTGGCGATGGGACGCGGCGACATCGCCGGGAAGACCGGCACCACCAACGAATCCAAGGACAGCTGGTTCTCCGGCTACAACGCCGATTACGTGACCAGCGTCTGGGCCGGCTTCGACCAGCCGGAGACCCTCGGCCGCAGCGAATTCGGCGGCACCGTGGCATTGCCGATCTGGATGAGCTACATGAGCGCCGCGCTCAAAGGCAAGCCGGAGCACGCGCCGGCGGAACCGGACGGGATCATCTCCCTGCGCGTCGACCCTGTCAGCGGGCGCGCCGCGCCACCGGGATCGCCCGATGCCTACTTCGAGCTGTTCAAGAGCGAGGACTCGCCGCCGCCGATGAGCGAGATCGAGCCCGGTATGAGCGCGCCGGGTAGCCCGTTGCCAAGCGACGAAGCGGCGCCGATCGACCTGTTCTAGAACGCTCCCGACGCAAAAAGAAAACCCCGCCTAGGCGGGGTTTTTCTTCGTTGCCGAAGACTCAACCGAGGAACACGTCATCGACGCTCTTCAGCGGGTAGTGCTTCGGATAAGGCAGCGTGGCGACACCGGTTTCCACGGCGGCCTTGGCCACCGCCTCGGAAATCACGGTGATCAGGCGAGGGTCCATCGGTTTCGGGATGATGTACTCGCGACCGAAGCTCAGGGCGATGCCGCCGTAGGCGTCGCAGACTTCCTGCGGCACCGGCAGCTTGGCCAGGTCACGCAGGGCCAGCGCGGCGGCGATCTTCATCTCCTCGTTGATGCGCTTGGCGCGCACGTCGAGGGCGCCACGGAAGATGAACGGGAAGCCGAGCACGTTGTTCACCTGGTTCGGATAGTCCGAACGGCCGGTCGCCATGATCACGTCGTTGCGCGTGGCATGGGCCAGCTCCGGGGCGATTTCCGGGTCCGGATTGGAGCAGGCGAAGACGATCGGGTTGGCCGCCATGCGCGCCAGGTCTTCCGCCTTGAGCAGGTTGGCGCCGGAAAGACCGACGAACACGTCGGCGCCGTCGAGGGCGTCGGCCAGCGTGCGCTTGCCGGTCTCGTGGGCGAACACCGCCTTGTACTGGTTGAGGTCGTCGCGGCCGGCGTGGATGACACCCTTGCGGTCGATCATGAAGATGTTCTCGACCTTCGCACCCATGCTCACCAGCAGCTTCATGCAGGACGTGGCGGCGGCGCCGGCACCGAGGCAGACGATCTTCGCTTCGGGCAGGGTTTTGCCGGCGATTTCCAGGGCGTTGAGCATGCCGGCGGCAGTGACGATGGCGGTGCCGTGCTGGTCATCGTGGAACACCGGGATATCGCACTGCTCGATCAGTGCGCGCTCGATCTCGAAGCACTCGGGCGCCTTGATGTCCTCGAGGTTGATGCCACCGAAGGTGATCGAGATGCGCTTGACGGTGTCGATGAACGCCTGCGGACTTTCCGCATCGACTTCGATATCGAACACGTCGATACCGGCGAACCGCTTGAACAGCACGCCCTTGCCTTCCATCACCGGCTTGGAAGCCAGCGGGCCGAGGTTGCCCAGACCGAGAATCGCGGTGCCGTCGGAGATCACCGCGACCAGGTTGCCCTTACCGGTGTACGTGTAGGCCAGTTCGGGATCGCGGCCGATCTCGCGGACCGGCTCGGCAACGCCGGGGCTGTAGGCCAGGGCCAGGTCACGGGCTGTCGCGGTGGGCTTGGTCAGCTCGACGCTGAGCTTCCCCGGGCGCGGCAGTGCGTGGTATTCGAGAGCGGCAGTTTTAAGGTCTGACATGTCGGATTTCCGCTTTTTTTGCTAGTGAAAACAGGCTGGCGGCCGAGGATACGCGTGAAGATAGTGCCGAACAAGACTGCCCGGTCAGCCTTCCGGAGCTCTCTAGCAAGGGCTTTTCACGCCACGCGGACGCCAGTGATTCGCGCTCAGGGCAGCGCCTGGAGCATCGCCGGATGGCTCACTGCCAGCAGCCAGCGCGCCTGCCCGGACCTGAGTGCAGCACGCCGCGCACGATCCACCACCCAGCCACGCACCTCGACCTGCCGACCGACCAATGCCTCTAGCGCCGTGGGGTCGAACTGGGCGTTCCACTTCGGCTCGATGCGCAGGACCAGCGGGCCTTCGAGCTCGATCCAGAGCCCGCCGCGGTTGTGCTCGACACCCTTCACGCGGGCCCTGACCAGCGCGAAGCCGGCGGCCCGCAGCTGTGCCGGCGCCTGGACCGGCGCCTTGCGCCATAGCCCCAGGCCGGACGCGCGCGCCGTACGCTCCGCGGCCTGCTGGCAGACCAGCAGCCCGTCATTGGGCGCGATGGCGACCTGATATCCCAGCCCCTCGGCGAGCAGGCGCTCCTCGAGATTCAGCCCGCGACTGTCGAACACGTTCGCCAGGGTGCGCCCGTAGCGATCCTTCGCCTCGCGCCCGGGCTGCACGATCACGCGACCGTCGCTGGCGGCCACCAGCGCCTCCAGGCGCCGGCGCGCCGCCTCCGCGAAGGCTTCGGCGGGTCGTCCGTCGCGGCCCAGTTCGGGCGCGTTCAGACCGATCAGGCGCACGCTGCGCCCATCGGCGAGGCGCAGCGTGTCGCCATCGACGACGCGACGGACTTCGACGGGGTGCAGCGACTGGGGAGGTGCGGGACAGGCCGCGAGCGACGGCAGAACAGCCGAGGCAGAAACGAAAAAGGCGCCCACCAGGGACGCCTTTTTCAACAGCTCCGGAAAACCCATGGGCCTTCCTTGGCAGTTCGCGCTTACTTGGCGCCGAACACGCCGAAACGCTGCTTGAAGCGGTCGATACGGCCGCCGGTGTCGAGCACCTTTTGCTTACCGGTGTAGAACGGGTGGCACTCGGAGCAAACGTCCAGGCTCAGGTTCTTGCCCAGCGTGGAGCGGGTCTTGATGACGTTGCCGCAGCTGCAGGTGGCGTCGATCTCGACATAATTCGGATGGATATCGGCTTTCATGGTGTATTCCTCTGTGTCTGGCGTGCCGCCACCCGACCCTATGTCGAGTACCGCACGGAAACGAGCCGCGGAATATACGCCCGACGTCGAAGGCCTGCAAGCGGCGAACCTCGCCGTCCGTCAGCGGAAAACATGTGCGAGCACGCGCGGGATCGGCGACTGGAGGTCGCGGACTGCTAAGATCGACGCCGCCCAAATCCAAGGACCCGCGCGTGCCCGAACTCATCCTCCGCCTCGCCCTGCCCTCGCCGCTGCGCCGCCTGTTCGACTACCGCGCACCACTGGGCGCGACGGCCGCGAGCCTGCAGCCGGGCATGCGCGTGCGCGTGCCGTTCGGTCGGCGCGAGGTGGTCGGCATCCTCGTCGAGGTCAGCGAAACCAGCGAGGTCCCGGCGGACAAGCTGCGCCCGGCGCTGCAGCTGCTCGACGAGCAGACGCCGATGCCGCCGGCGCTGTTCAGGCTCTGCCTGTGGACCGCGCAGTACTACCAGCACAGCTTGGGCGACACGCTGAGCTGGGCGTTGCCGGTGCTGCTGCGCCAGGGCGAGCCGGCGGAAGCGCGGCAGGAGCGCTTCTGGCATGTGGCCGAAGGCGCCCGGCTCGACGACCCGCGCCTCACCCGCGCGCCACGGCAGCGCGAGGCATTGCGCACCCTGGCGCAGCACGCCCACGGCGTCGCGCATTCCCTGTTGAGCAAGCTCCAGTTGAACCGCGACAGCCTGGAGCTGCTGCTGGAGAAGCGCCTGGTCAGCGTCGAAGTGCGCCGCAGCGCACCGATGAAACGCGCCGGCGGCTGGCTGGCGCAGCCGGAACTGCCGCTCAATCCCGAGCAACGCGCCGCCTGCGAGGCGATACGCTCGAGCTTCGGCGGCTTCCAGGCCTTCCTGCTGGCCGGTGTCACCGGCAGCGGCAAGACCGAGGTCTACCTGCAACTGATCCGCCAGGCGCTGGAAGCCGGCAAGCAGGTGCTGGTGCTGATACCGGAGATCAACCTCGGCCCGCAGACGCTGGCGCGCTTCGAGCAGCGCTTCAACGCGCGGATCGCCCTGCTGCACTCCAGCGTTAACGACCGCGAACGCCTGGACGCCTGGCTCGCCGCCCGCGACGGCGAGGCCGACATCGTCATCGGCACGCGCTCGGCGCTGTTCACCCCGCTGAAGCATCCGGGGCTGATCATCGTCGACGAGGAACACGACGCCTCCTATAAACAGCAGGAAGGCCTGCGCTACCACGCGCGCGACCTGGCGCTGGTACGCGCGCGCCAGGACAACGTGCCGATCGTCCTCGGCTCGGCCACGCCGTCGCTGGAAAGCCTGCACAACGCCCACGCCGGGCGCTACGGCCTGCTGCGCCTGACCCAGCGCGCCGGCGGTGCAAAGCCGCCGCGCTTCCTGCGCCTGGACATCAAGAGCCGGCCGCTGGACGCGGGCATCTCCGCGCCGCTGCAGCAGGCCATCACGCAGACGCTGGAGGCCGGCCAGCAGGTGCTGGTGTTCCTCAACCGCCGCGGCTTCGCGCCGACCCTGCTCTGCCACGACTGCGGCTGGATCAGCGCCTGCCCGCGCTGCGACGCGCGAATGACCGTGCACCAGCGCTCCAACGAACTGCGCTGCCACCACTGCGGCCATGTCGAGCGGCGTCCGGCGAACTGCCCGAAATGCGGCCTGGTCGACCTGCGCCCGCTGGGCACCGGCACCGAGCGCGCCGAGGAGCGCCTGGAAATCCTCTTCCCGCAGTACCCGGTGCTGCGTATCGACCGCGACAGCACCTCGCGCAAGGGCGCGATGGACACGCTGTTCAGCACCATCCAGCGCGGCGAACCGTGCCTGCTGGTCGGCACGCAGATGCTCGCCAAGGGCCACCACTTCCCGCGCGTCACCCTGGTGGCGATCCTCGACGCCGACGGCGGGCTGTTCTCCGCCGACTTCCGCGCCAGCGAGCGCATGGCGCAGCTGATCGTCCAGGTCGCCGGGCGTGCCGGCCGCGCCGAGGAGCCGGGAACGGTGATCATCCAGACCCATCTGGCCGACCATCCGCTGCTGGTGCAGCTCACCGAGCAAGGCTATTTCGCCTTCGCCGAGCAGGCCCTGAGCGAACGCCGCGCCGCCGGCCTGCCGCCGTTCGCCCACCTCGCGCTGCTGCGCGGCGAGGCGCACAAACCCGGCCAGGCCGAGGACTTTCTCGACCAGGCCTGCAGCGAGGCCGAGCACCTGCTCGAGGAATTGCAGCTGAGCGGCATCGAACTGCTCGGCCCGGTGCCGGCACCGATGGAGCGCCGCGCCGGTCGCTACCGCGCGCAACTGCTGCTGCAGGCCAATGCGCGCGCGCCGCTGCACCGGCTGATGAGCGTCTGGCTGCCGCGCCTGGAGCAACTGCCCAGCGGCCGCGCGGTGCGCTGGTCGCTGGACGTGGACCCGATCGATCTGTTCTGACGAAAGGCATATCGCCCGCGCAGCCGAGGCTCGGTGTGCATGGCGCACCCTACGTCCTCGCGCCCGGCTCCTGACTGCCTCTATAATCCGCGGTTTTCGACCCGCCAAGGCCGACCGAGCAGACTATGAAAGACACGATTCGCCAGCTGATCCAGCAAGCCCTGACACGCCTCGTCGCCGACGGCGTGCTGCCCGAGGGTCTTACGCCGACGATCCAGGTGGAGAACAGCAAGGACAAGACCCACGGCGATTTCGCCAGCAACATCGCCATGATGCTGGCCAAGCCGGCGGCGATGAAGCCGCGCGACCTTGCGGAAAAACTGATCGCCGCGCTGCCCGCCGACGAGCAGTTGGCCAAGGTGGAAATCGCCGGGCCGGGCTTCCTCAACTTCTTCCAGAACAGCGACGCCCTGGCCGGGCGCCTGGAAGCGGCGCTGGCCGACGCGCACCTCGGCGTGCGCAAGAGCGGCGCGGCGCAGCGCGTGGTGGTCGACCTGTCGGCGCCTAACCTCGCCAAGGAAATGCACGTCGGTCACCTGCGTTCGACCATCATCGGCGACGGCGTGGCGCGGGTACTGGAATTTCTCGGCGACGAAGTGATCCGGCAGAACCACGTCGGCGACTGGGGCACCCAGTTCGGCATGCTGCTGGCGTTCATGCAGGAGCAGCCGGTGGGCAGCGACGCCGAGCTCTCCGACCTCGAAGGGTTCTACCGCGCGGCGAAGAAGCGCTTCGACGAATCTGCCGAGTTTGCCGACCGCGCCCGCGAGCTGGTGGTCCAGCTGCAGGCCGGCGACGCCGAATGCCTGCGCCTGTGGCACCGTTTCAACGACATCTCCCTGAGCCACTGCCAGAAGGTCTACGACCGCCTCGGCGTGAAGCTGAGCATGGCTGACGTCAAGGGCGAGAGCGCCTACAACGACGACCTCGCCCAGGTGGTCGCCGACCTCGACGCCAAGGGCCTGCTCACCGAAAGCGAAGGCGCGCGCTGCGTGTTCCTCGACGAGTTCAAGAACTCCGAGGGCAACCCGCTGCCGCTGATCGTGCAGAAGGCCGGTGGCGGCTACCTCTACGCCACCACGGACCTCGCCGCCACGCGCTACCGCGCCGGCGTGCTGAAGGCCGACCGCGCGTTGTACTTCGTCGACCAGCGCCAGGCGTTGCACTTCCAGATGGTCTTCGCCGTGGCCCGCCGCGCCGGGTTCGTGCCGCCGAGCATGCAGCTCGAGCACATGGGCTTCGGCACCATGAACGGCGCCGACGGCCGTCCGTTCAAGACCCGCGACGGCGGCACGGTGAAGCTGGTCGACCTGCTCGACGAGGCCGAAGAACGCGCCTACGCGCTGGTCAAGGGCAAGAACCCCGAGCTGGACGACGCCGAACTGCGCCAGATCGCCCACGCGGTGGGCATCGGCGCGGTGAAATACGCCGACCTCTCCAAGCACCGCAGCAGCGACTACAGCTTCAACTTCGAGCAGATGCTCAGCTTCGAGGGCAACACCGCGCCCTACCTGCTCTACGCCTACACCCGCGTGGCCAGCGTGTTCCGCAAGCTGGGCAAGGGCTATCACCAGTTGGATGGGCGCATCGTCCTGCAGGCCGAGCAGGAACTGGCGCTGGCCGGCAAGCTGGCGCAGTTCGGCGAAGTGCTCGGCAACGTCGCCGAGAAAGGCGTGCCGCACGTGCTGTGCAGCTACCTGTACGACCTTGCCGGGCTGTTCTCCAGCTTCTACGAGCATTGCCCGATCCTCGCCGCCGAGGACGAGCAAACCCGCCAGAGCCGTCTGCGCCTTGCCGCGCTGACCGGGCGCACCCTCAAGCAGGGCCTCGAACTGCTGGGCCTGCAGACCCTGGAGCGCATGTAAGTGGCGGCAAAGAAGAAGGCTCCCCCCAAGCGCGGCGCCAGCCGCTACCAGGCCCCCAAGAAGAAACCCATTCCGGGCTGGCTGTGGCTCGCCTGCGGGTTGGCGATCGGCGCCTTCGTGGTGCTGCTGATGAAGCTCGAGCCCGGCGACGACAAGATCAAGCGGGTCAAACCCGAGGTCGCGCAGAAAGCCGCGCAGAAGGCCGCCGCCGAAGTCGCCGGCCCGGTGAAGCCGAAGTACGACTTCTACACGCTGCTGCCCGAGTCCGAAGTGATAGTGCCGCCCGACTCGATGCCGGCCACGCCGCCCGCCACCCCGGTGACGCCCGAGCAGGCGGCGAAGATCGATACCGCGCGCGCAGAGGCAGCACTCAATGGCCAGGTGCCTCCGCCACCCCCGCCGGTCGCCGTGCCCGCGCCGAACACGCCGGCGAACGCGACGACGGTGGCCAAGGCGCCGCTGACCACGCAGTACTTCCTGCAGGCCGGCTCGTTCCGCAAGCAGGCCGATGCCGACCGGGTGCGCGCGCAGATCATCCTGCTCGGCCAGGCGGTGCAAGTGGAATCCGGCACCGTGCGCGAGGAAGTCTGGTACCGCGTGCTGGTCGGTCCGTTCGCCAGCAAGGAGCAACTGGCCGGCGCGCAGAAGCAGCTCTCCGCCAGCGGCTTCGGCAACCTGCTGCTGCAACAGCGACAGGTGCGCTGAGGCCGGAACGCTTCAGGCGCGCCGGGCCGGCGCGCGGGCTGCAACGCCGTTCCCGATCGAGGGACGGCTTGAAGCCTCTGCTTCGCGCCCCCATATGAATCTCCATTCGGGCAAGAATGCCCCGCTGCGTGGAGATGTCCCCCTTGACCACCATCGTTTCAATTCGCCGCAACGGCAAAGTCGTCATGGGCGGCGACGGCCAGGTTTCCCTCGGCAACACCGTGATGAAAGGCAACGCGAAGAAGGTTCGCCGCCTCTACCACGGTGAGGTGCTGGCCGGCTTCGCCGGCGCCACCGCGGACGCCTTCACCCTCTTCGAACGCTTCGAAAGCCAGCTCGAGCGGCATCAGGGCCACCTGGTGCGCGCGGCCGTCGAACTGGCCAAGGACTGGCGTACCGACCGTTCGCTGAGCCGTCTGGAAGCCATGCTGGCGGTGGCCAACAAGGATGCCTCGCTGATCATCACCGGAAACGGCGACGTCGTCGAACCCGAGGATGGCCTGATCGCCATGGGCTCGGGCGGCGGCTTCGCCCAGGCCGCGGCCATGGCGCTGCTCAGGCACAGCGAGCTGTCGGCGCGCGAGATCGCCGAAAGCGCATTGAACATTGCCGGTTCGATCTGTGTCTTCACCAATCAGAACCTCACTCTCGAAGAGCTGGATTCGGCGATCTGACGCGTCTCCACCTCCCTCCGCCGCCCGGCCCGAGCGCCGCGCGGCCAACGTCTGCAACGAGCCAACCACTATGTCCATGACGCCCCGCGAGATCGTCCACGAACTCAACCGCCACATCATCGGCCAGGAAGATGCCAAGCGCGCCGTCGCCATCGCCCTGCGCAACCGCTGGCGGCGCATGCAACTGCCGGCCGAGCTGCGCCCCGAGGTGACGCCGAAGAACATCCTGATGATCGGCCCGACCGGCGTCGGCAAGACCGAAATCGCCCGGCGCCTGGCCAAGCTGGCCAACGCCCCGTTCATCAAGGTGGAAGCGACCAAGTTCACCGAGGTTGGCTACGTCGGCCGCGATGTCGAATCGATCATCCGCGACCTCGCCGACGCAGCGATCAAGATGCTCCGCGAGCAGGAAATGGTCCGCGTCGCCCACCGCGCCGAAGACGCCGCGGAGGAACGCATCCTCGACGCGCTGCTGCCGCCGGCACGCACCGGCTTCAACGACGACGCGGTGCCGAGCGGCGACTCGAACACCCGCCAACTGTTCCGCAAGCGCCTGCGCGAAGGCCAGCTGGACGACAAGGACATCGAGATCGAAGTGGCGGAAGCCCCGGCCGGCGTGGAAATCATGGCGCCGCCCGGCATGGAGGAAATGACCAGCCAGTTGCAGAACCTCTTCTCCAACATGGGCAAGGGCAAGAAGAAGAGCCGCAAGCTGAAGGTCAGGGAAGCGCTGAAACTGGTCCGCGACGAGGAAGCCGCGCGCCTGGTCAACGAGGAAGAACTCAAGGCCAAGGCGCTGGAAGCCGTGGAGCAGAACGGCATCGTCTTCATCGACGAGATCGACAAGGTCGCCAAGCGCGCCAACGCCGGCGGCGCGGACGTCTCCCGCGAGGGCGTGCAGCGCGACCTGCTGCCGCTGATCGAGGGCAGCACGGTCAACACCAAGCTGGGCATGGTCAAGACCGACCACATCCTGTTCATCGCCTCGGGTGCCTTCCACCTGTCCAAGCCCAGCGACCTGGTGCCCGAGCTGCAGGGCCGCCTGCCGATCCGCGTCGAACTCAAGGCGCTGTCGCCGCAGGACTTCGAGCGCATCCTCACCGAGCCGCACGCCTCGCTCACCGAGCAGTACCGCGAACTGCTGAAGACCGAAGGGCTGCACATCGAATTCGTCGAGGACGGCATCAAGCGCCTCGCCGAGATCGCCTGGCAGGTCAACGAGAAGACCGAGAACATCGGTGCACGGCGCCTGCACACGCTGCTCGAACGCCTGCTAGAGGAAGTCTCGTTCAGCGCCGGCGACCTCGCCTCGCAGCAGAACGGCGCGCCGATCCGCATCGACGCCGCCTACGTCAACGGCCACCTCGGCGAACTGGCGCAGGACGAAGACCTGTCGCGCTACATTCTCTGAACCTGCCCCGCGGCGAGGGCCGATCCTTCGTCGCGGGTGAATCCGCTGGAGTTCCACCGATGCGCGTCCCCACCGCGATCAAACTGCGCAAGGCGTCGAAGACCCTGGACCTGGAATACGGCGCCGAGCGTTACAGCCTGCCCGCCGAATTCCTCCGCGTGCATTCGCCGTCGGCCGAAGTGCAGGGTCACGGCACGCCGGTCCTGCAGCACGGCAAGATCGCCGTCGGCCTGAGCAAGGTCGAGCCGGCGGGCAACTACGCGTTGAAACTGACCTTCGACGACGGCCACGACAGCGGCCTGTTCAGCTGGGACTACCTGTACCAGCTGGCTACGCACCAGGAACAACTCTGGGCCGAGTACCTGGAGCAACTCTCCGCCGCCGGGCGCTCGCGCGACCCCAGCGAATCGGTGGTCAGGCTGATGCTCTGAGCGCCAGTTCGAAGCCGAGCCGGCGTCGGCAAGGGCAACGGGCGGCGCTCAGGCCTGCCCCAGCGCCTTCTCCAGGCTACGCTCGATCTTCGCCTGGATCGGCGCCTTCATCGCGGCGAGCATCAGGCCCAGTTTCAACTCGATGCGTACCCTGTCTTCCTCGACCTGAATGCGCCCATTGGCCGCCGAGTGACTCAGCTCGAGATCGTCGCCGGCCCATTGCGAGCTGACGCCGAAGTCGCTGGCGAGCCGGGCGGCGATTGCCTCGGCCTTGCCGCGGGCGGCTTCCAGGCCGAGGGAATGTTCACGTTCGATGCGGATGGAGGACATGCAGGCTCCTTGCTGCGGCAGTTGGACGCGGCACTATATCAAGCGCGACCGGCCACGCCCCACGGCGGCGCACGCAGCGCACAGCGCGTGGCGCCTGGCGTCGGCTTTTCGGTTTAGAATGGCCGCCACTTTTATCCACCGGTGCCTGCGACATGAACGATCCGCTTAACCGCCAAGACGCCGAGCCCACCACCCACTTCGGCTACAAGAGCGTGCCGGAGAGCCAGAAGGCGCAGAAAGTCGCCGAGGTGTTCCATTCGGTGGCGGCCAAGTACGACCTGATGAACGACCTGATGTCCGGTGGCGTTCATCGCCTGTGGAAGCGCTTCACCATCGAGCTCTCCGGTGTACGCACCGGCAACCGGGTGCTCGACATCGCGGGCGGCACCGGCGACCTGACCAGGCAATTCTCGCGCCTGGTCGGCCCGACCGGCGAAGTGGTGCTGGCCGACATCAACGCCTCGATGCTCGCCGTCGGCCGCGATCGACTGATGGACAAGGGCGTCTCCGGCAACGTCAAGTTCGTCCAGGCCGACGCGGAAAAGCTGCCGTTCCCGGACAATCACTTCGACGTGGTGACCATCGCCTTCGGGCTGCGCAACGTCACCCACAAGGAAGACGCCCTGCGCTCGATGCTGCGCGTGCTCAAGCCGGGCGGCCGGCTGCTGGTGCTGGAGTTCTCCAAACCTTCCAGCGCGCTGCTGTCCAAGGCCTATGACGTCTACTCGTTCAGCCTGCTGCCGATGATGGGCAAGCTGATCACCAACGATGCCGACAGCTACCGCTACCTCGCCGAGTCGATCCGCATGCACCCGGATCAGGAAACCCTCAAGGGCATGATGGCCGATGCCGGTTTCGCCGCGGTCACTTTCCACAACATGACCGGCGGCATCGTCGCCCTGCATCGGGGAATCAAGCCCTGATGATCACCCAGGCCCTGCTCGCCGCCGCCGAAAGCGGCATCAACCGTATCCTCGCGCTGGACAGCAGCGCACAGGCGCGCCTCGCCGGGCTGTCCGGCAAGGTGATCGAGGTCGATTGCGCCTCCCCCGCGGTGCGCCTGTTCATCCTGCCTCACGCGGACGGCCTGCGCCTGGCCCGGCAATGGGCGGCGCCGGCGGACTGCGTGCTGCGCGCCCCCGCCGGCACCCTGCTGCGCCTGGCCACCAGCCGGCAGAAGACCGCCGTGCTGCATCGCCCGGACGTGCAGATCGACGGCGACAGCGGCGTGCTGATGGAACTGTCGGCGGTACTCCAGGACCTCGAGCTGGACTGGGAATACGAGCTGTCGCGCTGGATCGGACCGGTGGCCAGCCATGTCCTCGGCAGCCGCCTGCGGGGCGCGTCGAACTGGGCCGAGCAGAGCCTCGACAGCCTGCGTCTCGACCTCAAGGACTACCTGGCCGAGGAAACCGCCAGCCTGGTCGGTGCCCGCGAAGCCGAAGCACGTTTCGCCGAACTCGATGCGCTGAAACTGGCTCTCGACCGTCTTGAGGCGCGTGTCGAGCGTCTCGTCCAAGGACCCAAACCCCAAGCATGAAGCTGTTCGCCGCGCTAAGCCGCCTGCTCCGCATCCTCTTCGTGGTGATCCGCTATCGCCTCGACGACCTGGTCCTCGAACTGCCGCTGCCCTGGTACCTGCGCGTCTGCGGCTACCTGCTGCCATGGCGCTGGCTGCCGCGGCGCACCTCGCCGCACAGCCGCGGGCAGCGCCTGCGCCTGGCGCTGGAAGGCCTCGGCCCGGTATTCATCAAGTTCGGCC
This sequence comes from Pseudomonas sp. UBA3153, assembly GCF_002364635.1. Classification (NCBI taxonomy): domain Bacteria; kingdom Pseudomonadati; phylum Pseudomonadota; class Gammaproteobacteria; order Pseudomonadales; family Pseudomonadaceae; genus Pseudomonas; species Pseudomonas sp. UBA3153. The sequence continues at coordinate 131,025 of NZ_DEYR01000002.1, read as the reverse complement.
AGATTCTCTCCACCCGCCGCGACCTGCTGCCCGAAGATATCGCCGACGAGCTGAGCTTCCTGCAGGACAAGGTGCCTCCGTTCCCGCCCGAACAGGCCGTGGCCCTGATCGAGTCGCAGCTCGGTGCGCCGATCGCCAGGCTGTTCGCCCGCTTCGAGCAGCAACCGCTGGCCTCGGCCTCGGTAGCCCAGGTGCATAGCGCGCGCCTGCACAGCGGCGAGGAAGTGGTGGTCAAGGTGGTTCGTCCGGGGCTCAAGCCGGTGATCGCCCAGGATATCGCCTGGCTGTTCCTGATCGCCCGGCTTGCCGAGCGGCTGTCCAGCGAGGCACGCCGGCTGCACCCAGTGGAAGTGGTCAGCGACTACGAGCGGGTCATCTACGACGAACTCGACCTGCTTCGCGAGGCGGCCAACTCCAGCCAGTTGAAGCGCAACTTCGCCGGCTCGCCGCTGCTCTACGTGCCGCAGGTGCACTGGGATTACTGCCGGCCGAAAGTGCTGGTGATGGAGCGCATCTACGGCGTTCCGGTCACCGACCTGGCGACCCTCGCCAGCCAGCGCACCGACATGAAGCTGCTCGCCGAGCGCGGCGTGGAGATTTTCTTCACCCAGGTGTTCCGCGACAGCTTCTTCCACGCCGACATGCACCCCGGCAACATTTTCGTCAGCACCCAGCAACCGTGGAACCCGCAATACATCGCGGTGGACTGTGGCATCGTCGGCAGCCTCACCCCGGAAGACCAGGATTACCTGGCACGCAACCTGGTGGCGTTCTTCAAGCGCGACTACCGCAAGGTGGCGCAGCTGCACATCGACTCCGGCTGGATTCCCAAGGACACCAAGGTGAACGAGTTCGAGGCGGCGATCCGTACCGTCTGCGAGCCGATATTCGAGAAGCCGCTGCGCGACATTTCCTTCGGCCAGTTGCTGCTGCGCCTGTTCCAGACCGCACGGCGCTTCAACATGGAAATCCAGCCGCAGCTGGTGCTGCTGCAGAAGACCCTGCTGAACATCGAAGGCCTCGGCCGCCAGCTCTACCCGGACCTCGACCTGTGGACCACCGCGCAACCCTTCCTCGAACGCTGGATGAAGGAGCGGATGAGCCCGAAAACCCTGCTGCGCAACCTGCAGACACAACTCGAACAGGTGCCGCACCTGGCCAACATGACCCGCGACCTGCTCGAACGGATGTCGCAACCGCATGCCGAAGACCCGCCGCCGCCCTGGCGCGAACGTCGCGACGGCGGCATCTTGCGCCTGCTCGGTGCAGCCCTGCTCGGCGGCGGTGCGGTACTCGCCGCGAACGCCGGGTCGCTGAACGCGATCGAGGCCTGGCCGATGTGGATCATGGCCGCTGCGGGTCTTTACCTGGTCGTGCGCCGATAGCCAGCCGCGTCATCGGCTGGCACACTAGGTCCCCTCCATAGACACTGGCAGTACGGCGCGAGCCCTGCGAACAGGGCGCGCCGGCGCGGAAAGACACCATGAAAGACTGGCTTGACGAGATCAACTGGAACGCCGACGGCCTGGTCGCCGCCATCGCCCAGGACCACCGTACGGGCCGGGTGCTGATGATGGCCTGGATGAACCGTGAGGCGCTGAGCCTGACCGTCGCGGAAAACCGGGCGATCTACTGGTCGCGCTCGCGCAACAAGCTCTGGCGCAAGGGCGAGGACTCCGGTCACGTGCAGAAGCTCCACGAACTGCGCCTGGACTGCGACGCCGACGTGATCATCCTGATGGTCGAGCAGGTCGGCGGCATCGCCTGCCACACCGGGCGCGAAAGCTGCTTCTACCGGGTTTACCAGGAGGGCGACTGGAAGACCGTCGAGGCGCCGCTGAAAGACCCGAAAGCCATCTACGCGGCGGGCCATCAGCATGACTGACACACTCGACCGCCTGGCCGCAGTGCTGGAGGCGCGCAAGGGCGCGTCGGCCGACAGCTCCTACGTCGCCAGCCTGTACCACAAGGGCCTGAACAAGATCCTGGAAAAACTCGGCGAGGAATCGGTGGAAACCATCCTCGCCGCCAAGGACGCCGCCAATAGCGGCGACTGCAGCGACCTGATCTACGAAACCGCCGACCTGTGGTTCCACAGCCTGGTCATGCTCGCCGCCCTCGGCCAGCATCCGCAGGCCGTGCTGGACGAACTGGACCGGCGCTTCGGCCTCTCCGGGCATGCCGAAAAGGCCGCCCGCTCCGACTCCCACTAATCACACGAGGTTCTCCATGGGCATTTTCGACTGGAAACACTGGATCGTCATTCTCATCGTCGTAGTACTGGTTTTCGGCACCAAGAAGCTCAAGGGCCTGGGCGCGGATGTCGGCGAATCGATCAAGGGCTTCCGCAAGGCGATGAACGACGACGAGCGCCCGACCGAAGAGCCGAAGGCCTCGACCACGCCGCTCGAGCAGCCGCACACCATCGACGCCCAGGCGCACAAGGTCGAAGAGCCGGCGCGCAAGGATTAATCCATGTTCGGTATCAGCTTCGGCGAACTGCTGCTGATCGCCCTGGTGGCGTTGCTGGTTCTCGGACCGGAGCGCCTGCCGGGCGCGGCGCGTACCGCCGGCCTTTGGGTGGGCCGGCTCAAGCGCAGCTTCAACGCGATCAAGCAGGAAGTGGAGCGCGAAATCGGCGCCGACGAGATTCGCCGGCAGCTGCACAACGAGAACATCCTGTCGCTGGAGCGCGAGATGAAGCGCAGCATCCAGCCGCCGACGAACACCACGCCGGAGCAGTCCGCCGCCGCTTCGCCGGAGACCGTGGAGGCCGCGCTGCATCCAGAGCCGAAGAGCGATGCCCTGTCGCCGCCGGCGGTCGATACTCCCGTCACGCCAGAGCCGCCGCGTAATCCATGAGCGAGATACCGGAACAGGACCAGGAAATGCCCCTGGTTTCGCACCTCACCGAGCTACGCACGCGCCTGCTGCGCTGCGTGGCCGCGGTCTTCCTGATTTTCATCAGCCTGCTGTACTTCTCCAAGCAGATCTACGCCTACGCCTCGGAACCGCTGCGGCGCTTTCTCCCCGAAGGCGCGACGATGATCTCCATCGATCCGGCCTCGGCGTTCCTCGCGCCATTGAAGCTGACCATGATCGTCTCGGTGCTGCTGGCGATGCCCATCATCCTCGGGCAGATCTGGGGCTTCATCGCGCCAGGCCTGTACAAGCACGAGAAGCGCATCGCCGTGCCGATGCTGGCGTCGAGCATCGTGCTGTTCTACGCCGGCATGGCCTTCGCGTATTACCTGGTGTTCCCGCTGATGTTCCACTTCTTCATCAGCCAGGCGCCGGAAGGCGTCACCACGATGACCGACGTGAACAGCTATCTGGATTTCCTGACCCTGCTGTTCGCCTTCGGCCTGACCTTCGAGATTCCGGTCGCGGTGGTCCTGCTGACGCTGATCGGCGTCGTCGACGTCGCCTACCTGAAGAAGATCCGCCCTTACGTGATCATCGGCTGCTTCGTGGTCGGGATGATCCTCACCCCGCCGGACCCCATGTCGCAGACCCTGCTGGCCGTGCCGATGTGGATGCTCTTCGAGGTCGGCCTGCTGTTCTCGCGCTTCGTGCGCAAGAGCCGCGACGAGCGCGAAGAAGCCGAAAGCACCGACCAGCCGCCCGCACCACTGCCGTGAACCTGCTGTTGCTGGAAAACGCCGACTTCGTCGCGGCGGACCGGGCCATCCTGCGCGATCGCCGCCTCACCCATCTGCATGACGTGCACCGCGCGGAGGCCGGCGACAGCCTGCGCGTCGGCCGCCTGGGCGGGGCGATGGGCACGGCGCGCCTGCTGCGGCTGCAAGCCGACGAAGCGGAACTGCAGGTCGATCTCGACCAGGCACCTCCGGCCAAGCTGCCGCTGACCCTGCTGCTCGCCCTGCCGCGCCCGAAGATGCTTCGCCGCGTGCTGCAGACGGTCGCCGCCATGGGCGTTCCGCGCCTGGTCCTGCTGAACAGCTACCGGGTGGAAAAGAGCTTCTGGCAGACGCCGTTCCTCGAGCCTGCCGCGATCCGCGAACAGCTGATTCTCGGCCTGGAACAGGCGCGCGACACGGTGCTGCCGGATGTGAGTATCGAGAAGCGCTTCAAGCCCTTCGTAGAGGATCGACTGGCATCGGTCGCTGCCGACAGCCTCGGTCTAATCGCCCACCCGGGCGACTACCCCGCCTGCCCGCGCGGCGTCGACGCTCCCGTGACGCTGGCGATCGGCCCGGAAGGCGGCTGGATTCCCTATGAAGTCGAGAAGATGATCGCGGCGGGACTGGCGCCCGTGCAGCTCGGCGATCGTATCCTGCGGGTCGAAACCGCCGTCACCGCCCTCCTCGCCCGCCTGTACTGAGCCCGCGTCCTGCGGATTTTCACGGTTCGCTTGTAAAATTGTCCTACACCTCTATAGAGTCGCGACCTGCGGCCGATAAGCGCAGCATCCCGCCCCCAGAGAATGGCCTTCATGTCGTGGAGACACTCGATGGATTGGTTCGACAACCTTAGCGTCAAACTCAAACTCGCCCTGGGCTTCGGCCTGGTGCTGCTGCTTACCCTGCTGATCACCCTTACCGGCTGGTTCAGCCTGGGACAGACCATCGAGCGCGGAGACAAACTGGGCGCGGCCGCGCGCTTCGGCGAAATGACCAAGGACCTGAACGTCTCCCGCCTGCAGTATCTGATCAAGCAGGAGCCCGCCACCGCCGAACGGCTGCGTGGCCGCCTCAAGGACATCGACAAGATCTCCGACGACCTGGGCGCGACCCTCGACCCCGACGACATGGAACTGGTTGGCGAGCAGGACGCCACCAATGACGCCTACCAGAAAGCCATCGAGCTGCTGGGCCAGGCCTACCAGACCCGCGAGGCTGCCCGCGCCAGCCTTGGCAGCAATGCCGATCACGCCGTGCAACTGATCACCGCCCTGGAGCAGCGCGTGCTCGATGACAGCGCGCTCGACGATGCCACCCGGCTCGCCGAGTTCCGCCTCGTCGCCCAACTGCGCCTCGCTGTGCAGCAGGCGCGCTACCAGGTGCGCGGCTACACCTACAGCAACGATCCGAGCGTGCAACAGACCGCGCTCGACGCCGTCGACGCCGCCATCGGCAGCGTCACCCAACTGGGCCAGCAGACCGGCGCGGCGGATGCCAGCCTGGGCGAAATCGCCACCGCACTGCAGGCTTACCGTAAGGCTGTCGCGCAGTTCCGGACCGCCAGCGATGCGGCTGCCGCTCAGTTCGCCGCCATGCAGAGCGAGGGTGAGCGCTTCCTGCAGATCGCCCAGCAGCTCTACCAGATCCAGAACGAGAAGCGCACCAGCGAAACCGGGCGCACCCGCGGGCTGCTCGCGATCAGCGCCGCGTTGGCGCTGCTGATCGGCGTGTTCGCTGCGGCGCTGATCACCCGGCAGATCACCCGCCCCCTCAACCTCACCCTGGTCGCGGCGGAACGTATCGCGTCCGGCGACCTAGGCCAGGACATTCAGGTGCGACGCAAGGACGAACTGGGCCAGTTGCAGAAGAGCATGCAGCGCATGACCCTCAACCTGCGCGAGCTGATCGGGCATATCCGCGACGGCGTCACCCAGATCGCCAGCGCCGCCGAACAGCTGTCCGCGGTCACCGAGCAGACTAGCGCCGGGGTGAACAGCCAGAAGAGCGAGACCGACCAGGTCGCCACCGCGATGAACGAGATGGCCGCCACTGTGCTGGAAGTCGCACGCAACGCCGAGGAAGCCTCGCTCGCCGCCAGCAATGCCGATCGCCAGGCTCGTGAGGGCGAAACCGCGGTGAACGACGCGGTGGGGCAGATGGATCGCCTGGCCGCCGAAGTGAGCCGCTCCAACGACGCGGTCGGCCTGCTCAAGCAGGAAAGCGAGCGCATCGGCAGCGTGCTCGACGTGATCAAGTCGGTCGCCGAGCAGACCAACCTGCTGGCGCTCAACGCCGCCATCGAGGCCGCCCGTGCCGGGGACGCCGGACGCGGTTTCGCCGTGGTCGCCGACGAAGTACGCGGCCTGGCGCAACGCACGCAGAAATCCACCGAGGAGATCGAGGAGCTGATCGCCGGCCTGCAGAGCGGCACCCAGCGCGCCGCCAGCCTGATGGACAGCAGCCGGGCGCTGACCGAAAGCACGGTTGAGCTGACCCGCAGCGCCGGCAGCCGTCTCGGCGACATCGCCCGGGCGGTGTCGACCATCCAGGCGATGAACCAGCAGATCGCCGCCGCGGCCGAACAGCAGGGCGTGGTCGCCGAGGAGATCAACCGCAGCGTGATCAACGTGCGCGACATCTCCGAGCAGACCGCCTCGTCCAGTGAGGAAACCGCAGCCTCGAGCGTCGAGCTGGCCCGCCTGGGCGCCGAACTGCAACAGCGCGTGGCGCGCTTCCGGACCTGATCGCCCCGTCGTCGGCGCCCGCGCGAAGGGCGCCGCACGGGTCGCCGTGACTATGGTCTACTGCGGGTGGAAACCCCAGGAGGCCGACGATATGCGCGTATTGACCATCGACATGCACCGCCTGGAACGCGCACTGGACGATCCGGGCCCTCTCGAGCACTACCTCGACCTGCACAGCGGCGAGTTCATCTCACTGGATGCCGACGCCCCCGACGCGCAGACCCTCCACCAGCTGGAAAGCGATCCCGAGCGCTATGCCGGCATCCCGCCGCTGGACACCGCCGACCGCATCGACATGCGCGAGGCATTCCTCTTCGACCTGCACGACCCGCACGCCCATCCGCTGCTGGCGGCGGCCCTGCAGAGCCGGCGACCGCTGCGCACCTTCGGCTACGAGCTGGAGCAGTTTCCCGCTGCACGCCAAGCCTGGCCGATCTATGAAAAGGCCCGGCTGCACGAGCTGGCGCTGAACTGGCTGATGGAACTGGGACTGGAGCCGGCCGCGGCGGACACGGCGGCGGATTCGTCCATGCCCGAAGGCATCCGCCGGCGTCTACTGAGGGCCTGAAACCGTCGAGGAACCGGGCGGCGATGCGATCACGCATCGCTGCTTCGGATTCAGACCGCGGGCTGGGGAAGTCCGTCGGCCTTGAGGGTGCCCGCTGGCGGGTTGGCCGAGGCGGCGGGGAGTTTTTCCCAACCGGCCAGCCAGGGTGCCACGCCGTTGCGCCAGACCTGCGCATGCAGGCGCGACAGCGCGACCGGGTCGCTGAGCAGGAACATCTTGCGCGTACCGTCCAGGGCCTTCGGCCCTTCGCTGAGGGCGCGCTCGATCTGCTGCTGACGCTGCCGCTCGATGATCTCGCTGTGACCATGGCGAGCGGTTCCCAGCGCGCAGGCCAGCGCGTTCAGCGAGGGATCGACGACCGCTTTGCGGAAGCCGTCCTTCAACTGGTTGTCGCGGTTGAGCTGGGTGTACTCGTCGGTGGCGCTCAGTTCGCGCGGCGTGTTGCTCTCCTCGGGGATCACGAACAGCTTCGCGCGGCGCGTGGCGATACCCGGACGCGAGCGGCTGGAAAGCACCGAGACCGGAATCGACAGCATCAACGACAGCACGATCGGCGACAGCCACCAGAGGAACTGCGGGTTCAGCCAGGCGACCAGGGCGGTCCAGGCGGCGCCGAGCAGCGTCTGCATGCCGTGGCGACGGATCGCTTCGCTCCATGGCGTGGCGTCGTCGTCACGCTGCGGCGAATTCCACTGCACTGACCAGCCGAGGAATGCCGCCGTCACGAAGATCGTGTGGTAGAGCATGCGCACCGGCGCCAGCAGCATGGAGAAGAACATCTCCAGCAGCATCGACACCGTGACCTTGAACTTGCCGCCGTACTCCCGCGCGCCCTGGAACCAGATCAGCATCACACTGAGCAGCTTGGGCAGGAACAGCATCAGCAGCGTGGTGGAGAACAGCGCAATGGCCTCCTCCGGACGCCAGCGCGGCCACACCGGGAACAGCTGGCCCGGCTGCAGGAAGTACTGCGGCTCGAGCAACTGGTGGATCGCCAGCAGCGCGGTGGAGAGTACCAGGAAGAGGAACCACAGCGGCGCCGACAGGTAGGACATCACCCCGGTGAGGAACACCGCGCGGTGCACCGGGTGCATGCCCTTGACCAGGAACAGGCGGAAGTTCATCAGGTTGCCGTGGCACCAGCGACGGTCGCGCTTGAGCTCGTCGAGCAGGTTGGGCGGCAGTTCCTCGTAGCTGCCTGGCAGGTCGTAGGCGATCCACACGCCCCAGCCGGCACGCCGCATCAGCGCGGCCTCGACGAAGTCGTGGGAGAGGATCGCCCCGGCGAAGGCACCTTTGCCCGGCAACGGCGCCAGCGCGCAGTGCTCGATGAACGGCTTCATGCGGATGATCGCGTTGTGCCCCCAGTAGTGCGACTCGCCGAGCTGCCAGAAATGCAGGCCGGCGGTGAACAGCGGGCCGTAGACGCGCGTCGCGTACTGCTGCATGCGCGCATAGAGGGTGTCCATGCCGGACGCCTTGGGCGCGGTCTGGATGATCCCGGCGCGCGGATTGGCCTCCATCAGCTGGGTCAGGCGCACCAGGCATTCGCCACTCATCACGCTGTCGGCGTCGAGCACCACCATGTAGCGATAGTCGCTGCCCCAGCGGCGGCAGAAGTCGTCGATGTTGCCGCTCTTGCGCTTCACGCGGCGACGCCGGCGGCGGTAGAAGATGTGGCCGAAGCCCTTCACCTCGCGGCACAACTCGAGCCAGGCGTTCTGCTCGGCGACGCAAACGTCCGGCTGGTTGCTGTCGCTGAGCACGAAGAAATCGAAGTGCTCAAGCTGCCCGGTGGCGGCCAGCGATTCGTAGGTCGCGCGAAGACCGGCGAAGACGCGCGGCACGTCCTCGTTGGCGATCGGCATGACCAGCGCGGTACGCGCCTGCGGGTCGATCGGCTCCTCGCCGGTGGAACTGGCCGAGATGCTGTACTTGTCGCGCCCGGTGAGCAGTTGCAGGAAGCCCATCAGCGCGGTCCAGAAACCTGCCGAGACCCAGCAGCAGAGCAGCGCGAAGAGCAGCAGGATGCTGGTCTGCACGACATAGGGCAGGACCTGGCGGATCGAGGCGAGCCAGCCCTGCTGGAAGACTTCCTGCAGATCGACCATGCCCCAGCCCTGGTACGGCAGCACCTGCTTCATGTACCAGGTCGCGACCACGGTCTGCGCCAGCATCAGGATCAGCAGGATCATCCGCCGCCAGGCACCGACGGTGCGCCAGTGCGCGTACTCGTCGGCCTCGGCGGGCGGACGCAGGCGCTTGGGCGGCGCGCCGAACAGCTTGCGCCAGCCGCGCACCAGTGGGTTGGTCATCCAGGGTTCGGGCAGCATGCGGGTACGCCGCACCGGCGGAGTCGCCTTGAGGCAGACCCGCTGCCCGGCGTCGACGCCGATCACATCGCTGTTGCGCAGATCCGGCCAGGCCAGCTCCAGGCGACGGCCGACCGAGTCCAGCGCGGCTTCGCCGGTGGCGCCGTTCACGCGTCCCCGCGTGGCCAGCCCGCCGAGCAGCACGTCGATGTCGTCCGCAGTGGCAAGATCACCGTCCTCGGCGGACAGTCCCAGATGGTGCCGGTAGGCCTCGACGGGCGAGGCGCTTTCATGGGGTTTATTCATCGGCGGGCAACTGGTAGCTCCAGGTTTCGCTGAGGGTGCGCTCGCCATCGACCAGCGCGGCACGTATTTCCACCGGCAGCGTCGGGTCCTTGACCTTGAAGCGCAGGGTCAGGCGCCGGCCCTTGGTCACCGCGTTGTAGCGCAGGCTGTTCTCGACCAGCTCGCCGTTGTCGCCGACGCTGACCTGGCTGCTCAGCGGCTCGCCCTCGGCGCGCGCTTCCAGCGCCGGGCCGACGAAGTCGACCAGCAGGGCGATGCTGCCGTCGGCCTGACGGATCAGATTGGATTGCTTGACGTCGCCAGTGGAGCGGCGGGTCTGGGCGACCCAGGCGCTGTCCTGCGCATGCAGCGCCGGCTCGTTCAGCGTCCAGTGCTGGCGATAGTCCAGTTCCAGCGGCTCGCCGTTCGCGGGCAATTCCGCCGGGGTCCAGAAGGCGACGATGTTGTCGTTGGTCTCGTCCGGCGTGGGGATTTCCACCAGTTGCACCTGGCCTTTGCCCCAGTTGCCCTTGGGCTCGATCCAGGCACTCGGACGCAGGTCGTAGCGGTCGTCGAGGTCCTCGAAGCGGGCGAACTCGCGGCCGCGCTGGAGCAGGCCGAAGCCTTTGGGATTCTCGACCGAGAAGGCGCTGACGGCGAGGTGTTTCGGATTGTTCAGCGGGCGCCATAGCCACTCGCCGTCACCGGCGTGGATCGCCAGGCCGTCGGAGTCGTGCAGCTCCGGGCGGTAGTTGAGGTGCGGGGATGGCTGGTTCGAGCCGAACAGGTACATCGAGGTCAGCGGCGCCAGGCCGATGCGATTGACGGTGTCGCGCAGGTAGACCCGCGACTTCACGTCGACCACCGCGTCGTCGCCCGGACGCAGGATGAAGCGATAGGCACCGGTGGCACGCGGCGAGTCCAGCAGCGCGTAGATCACCAGGTGCTTGTCACCGGCCTTCGGACGCTCGATCCAGAATTCGCGAAAGCGCGGAAACTCTTCGCCGGACGGCAGCGCGGTGTCGATGGCCAGGCCGCGCGCGGACAGGCCGTAGGTCTGGCCCTTGCCGATCACGCGGAAATAGCTGGCACCGAGCAGGGTCATCACTTCATCCTGCTTGTCCGCCTTGTTGATCGGATAGAGCACGCGGAAGCCGGCGTAGCCCAGGTCCTTCAGCGCTTCCGGGCTGTGATCGAGCTGCAGCGAACCGAAGCTGAAGTTGTTCGGGTCGTACTGGATTTCATGGACGCTGGTGGCGGTGACTTCGTTGAGTTTCACCGGTGTGTCGAACTGCATGCCCTGGTGATAGAAGCTCAGCTTGAAGGGGGTATCGCGCTCGGCCCAGAACAGCTTGTCGGAGCGGTACTGGATCTGCTGGTAGTCGGCGAACTTGAGGTCGCGCAGCGACTTGGGCAGGTTGTTCTTCGGTGCTTCGTAGGCCTTGTCGGCCAGATTCTTCGCTTCCGTGCCAACGTCGTCGAGGCTGAATGCCTGGACCTGCGCGGCGCCGAAGGCGGTAAACAAGGCAAAACCCAGCAGCATCGGGCGAAGCTTTTCGGGCCAGGAAGCTGCTGCAATGGAATGAGAGACCAACGTAATCCCCTTACTCGTCAGATTGCTTCTATAAGCCGCAAGCTAGACGGCGATGACCCATAAACGACCGCGTGAGTACGCAATGATTCCCCGAAGCCGCCCTGGGCAGCCTCTCGGGGTGTGAATGATGAGGGACGACGAACGGGCTCGGCAAGCGGCTGCACGCCGCTAATCACCGGACGTTGAGGCCAATGGCGTGGCATCGATGGTTTCCCGCTGCGTTGCCGTATGAAAAAAAACTGCAGGCGACCACGTAAGGACGCTTCCCGGGGGTGACCGGCAGTCTCTTTCCTACAGCACTTGGCGCAGGAACGCCTGCGCGCGCGGGTCTTTCGGATGGGCGAAAAACTCCGCCGGAGCGGTGTCTTCGAGCAGCTTGCCGTGATCGAAGAACAGCACCCGGTCCGCCACTTCGCGGGCGAAGCCCATCTCGTGGGTCACGCAGACCATCGTCATGCCTTCCAGCGCCAGGGTCTTCATCACGTCCAGCACCTCGCCGACCATTTCCGGGTCGAGTGCCGAGGTCGGCTCGTCGAACAGCATCACCTTCGGGTCCATGCACAGCGCCCGGGCGATCGCCACGCGCTGCTGCTGGCCGCCGGAGAGGCGCGACGGGTATTCGTTGACCTTCTGCCCGATGCCCACTTTCTCCAGCAACGCCCGCGCCTTGTCTTCGCGCTCGGCCTTGCCGCGCTTGCGCACCACCTTCTGCGCCAGGCAGAGGTTCTCCAGCACGGTCATGTGCGGGAACAGGTTGAAATGCTGGAACACCATGCCGACTTCCCGGCGATAGGCGTTGATGTCGGTCTTCGGGTTGGCCAGGTCGAGCCCGTCGATGCTCACCGAACCGGAATCGATGTCCTCCAGCCCGTTGAGGCAGCGCAGGAAGGTCGACTTGCCGGAGCCGGACGGGCCGATCACCACCAGCACCTCGCCCTTGGCCACATCGGTGGATACATCGTCGACCGCGCGCACCACGTGGCCGCGGGTGTCGAACACCTTGGTCAGGTCGCGTACTTCAATCACTTTGCGCGAGCCTCCGCTCCAGCTTGTTGGCGATTTGTGACAACGGCAGGTTGATCACCAGATACAGCGCGGCGACGCAGAACCAGATCTCGAAGGTCGAGAACGAGGTGGTGATCGCCTCCCGGCCGCTCTTGGTCAGTTCGGTGATGGCGATCACCGAGACCAGCGAGGTGTCCTTGACCAGGCTGATGAACTGCCCGGCCAGCGGTGGCAGCACGCGCTTGAAGGCCTGCGGCAGGATGACGTGGCGCATCGCCTGGGGAGCGTTGAGGCCCAGCGAGCGCGCCGCCTCGGTCTGCCCGCGGGCGATCGACTGCACCCCGGCGCGAACGATCTCGGCGACGTAGGCGCCGGTGAACAGCGCCAGTGCCGCCACCCCGGCGAACTCGCGGGACAGGTTGAGCACGGTGCCGATGAAGAAATAGAAGATGAAGATCTGCACCAGCAGCGGCGTGCCGCGCACCAGTTCGACATAGACGCTGGAAAGATCGCGCAGGGTCGGGTTCGGCGACAGCCTGCACAGGCCGGTGAACAGGCCGATGACCAGCCCGGCGGCGCCGGCGGCGACGGAAATCCACAGCGTGGTCCACAACCCCCAGAGCAGCGGACCGGCAGCCCAGTGACGGTTCACGCCCAGGCTGTCGCCTTCGCTGACGTCATCGCCTTCGGCGACCAGCAGGCTGTTGCGGGCGACTTCGACGACCTGCTGCTTGCCACTCTCGGTGGCCAGGGTGACACGGGCTCGGTCGCCGTCTTCGACGACGGACTCGACACGGCCGAAGTCGGCAGCGCGCTGCGCGTCCTCGGCCTGATAAGCGAAATACTGCGGCACACGGTTCCAGCGCCACTCGTAGGAAATCAGCGAGGTGGAATACCAGATACCGGCGGCCAGCCCGACCAGGATCAGAACGGTCAGCAGGTGCCAGGGCCAGAGGGGACGTTTCTTCTTGGTCACGGGATATCTCGGGTACAACGTGGAGGCGGACACATCGTAAAAGCGCCGAGGACCGCGCGGGCGGCCCTCGGCGACTCTTACTTATTCCATATCCTTGAGCCAGTCGGTGTTCTTGAACCACTTGGCATGGATGCGATCGTAGGTGCCGTCCTTCTTGGCCTGGGCCAGGAAGTTGTTGATCCAGTTGAGGCTGTCGTAGTCGCCTTTCTTCAGACCGAACGCCAGCGGCTCGTAGGTGAAGGGCTCTTCGATGAACAGCAGCTTGCCGGCGCCGGCCTTGGTGACCGCGACGACGTTGTACGGGGCGTCATAGATGAAGGCATCGGCCTTGCCGTTGACCACGTCCATCACCGCTTCCTGCTCGTTGTCGAAGCCGTTGTACTTGGCCTGGGCGATCAGCTTCTTGGCGACCATTTCGCCGGTGGTGCCGATCTTCGAGGTGATGCGGTACTTCGGATCGTTGAGGTCCTTGTACGACTTCACGTCGTTGGCCAGTTCCTTGCGGATCAGCAGGGTCTGCCCGACCACGATGAAGGGTTCGGAGAAGTTGATCCGCAGGTTGCGTTCCTGGGTCAGGGTCATGCCCGAACCGATCATGTCGAACTTGTCGGTCAGCAGCGCCGGGATGATGCCGTCGTAGCCGGTGGAAACCAGTTCAAGCTTGACGCCCATGGCCTTCGCCATCGCCTTGAGCAGGTCGACTTCGAAGCCGATGATCTCGCCCCGTTTATTGGTCATTTCGAAGGGCATGTAGGTCGGGTCCATGCCGACGCGCAGGGTGCCGCGCTTGACCACATCGTCGACCATGCCGGCGTGGGCCAGGCCGCTCAGGGCGCAGGCGGATAACAGCAATGACGCGAGAAATCGTTTCATTTCATCTCCAGAAGGGGGCAATTTCCATGGAAGCTCGCCGAGCGGACCGACCGCTCGCTGGCGGCGCATGCTAACCGCAGGCGCCGCCCAAGGCGAGCCAGGATGAGGCAAGAAAGGAGCCAATCGTCGTGCGACAGATCAGCTTTCGAGCAGGAAAGTCACTGGCCCGTCGTTGACCAGATGCACCTGCATGTCGGCGCCGAAGCGGCCGCTGGCGACACGCGGATGCCGTGCGCCGGCCTGCGCCAGCAGATGCTCGAACAGCGCACGCCCCTGCTCCGGCGGCGCCGCGCTGGAGAAGCTCGGGCGCAGGCCGCTGCGGGTGTCGGCGACCAGGGTGAACTGGGACACCAGCAGCAGGCCGCCGCCGACGTCGCTCAGCGACAGGTTCATCTTCCCGTCGGGGTCGGAGAACACGCGGTAGTTGAGCAGCTTGTGCAGCAGGCGCTCGGCGCTGGCCGCATCATCGTGCTTTTCGACGCCAATCAGCGCCAGCAGGCCCTGGTCGATCGCGCCGACGGTTTCGCCCTGCACCTCGACGCGTGCACCACGCACGCGCTGCAACAGTGCCTTCACGCCTCTTCCAGAGGCAGATCGAGCAGGCGCCGGGCCATTTCGTTGGTGGCACGCACCAGCGCATCGATGATGCCCGGCTCGGAGGCCGCGTGGCCGGCTTCGCGGACGATCTGCAGTTCGCTGTTCGGCCAGGCCTGGTGCAACTCCCAGGCGTTGTCCAGCGGCGTCACCACATCGTAGCGGCCGTGCACGATGACGCCCGGCAGGTGGGCGATCTTCGGCATGTCGCGCAGTAGCTGGTTGGGCTCGAGGTAGGCGTCGTTGACGAAGTAGTGACACTCGATCCGGGCGATGGACAGCGCGCGTTCGTGGAAACGCTCGACCGTCTGCGGGTTGGGTCGCAGCGTCAGGGTGCGCCCTTCCCAGCAGGCCCAGGCCTTGGCCGCACCCATCTGGGCGATCTGGTCGCTGCCGGTGAGGCGTTTGTAAAACGCCTGGACCAGGTCGCCGCGCTCTTCCTGCGGGATCGGCGCCAGGTAATCCTGCCAGTAATCGGGGAACAGCCGGCTGGCGCCTTCCTGGTAGAACCAGGAAATCTCCTGCGGCCGGCAGAGGAATATCCCGCGCAGGATCAGCGCGTGCACGCGCTCGGCGTGGGTTTGCGCGTAGGCCAGCGACAGCGTCGAGCCCCAGGAACCGCCGAACAGCACCCACTTGTCGATGCCCAGGTGCTCACGGATGCGCTCCATGTCGGCCACGAGGTCCCAGGTGGTGTTGTTCTCCAGGCTCGCATGCGGCGTCGAGCGCCCGCAGCCGCGCTGGTCGAAGGTGACGATGCGGTACAGCCGCGGATCGAAGAAGCGCCGCGACAGCGAATCGCAACCGGCGCCCGGCCCGCCGTGCACGAAGAGCACCGGCAAACCATCCGGCGAGCCGCTTTCGTCGACATAGAGCTGGTGCGTGTCATCCACCGCCAGCTCATGGCGCGCGAAAGGTTTGATCTCCGGATACAACGTTTCCATTGCTGCGCTCCCGTAGTTGACGAAGGACCCCGGCGGGTACTGCTGTGCTGTCTTGGCGGGCATCATAACCATGAATGGCCGAACTCGGGATGACCGTCGGTTCATTTATCTGCCGACCGCGATCCACGCCATCCAGCCATCAGAAAACGTAGGGAATGAACATCCGGCTGCGCTGCATGTAGAGGCGGTAGGCCTCGCCGAAATAGGCCAGGCATTCGCTCTCGTCGCATCGCGCCGCCCGATGCAGCAGCACGCTGGCGACGCCGGCCAGAAGCAGCGTCAGCGGACCGATCTGCTTGCAGCAGATGCCCCAGGTCAGCAGCAAAAGGGAGCAGTACAGCGGATGCCGGATGAAGCGGTAGATCCCGCCGGTCACCAGTTGCGAGGTTCGCTCGAAGTCGAACAGTTCGGCGTCGGTGCGCCGGCCGCGGTTCGGCCGACCGTAACGCAGCAGTTGGTAGAGGCCGAGGAACAGCACCGCCAGCGAGCCGAACAGCAAAACCCAGGACACCTTCTGATGCAGCGCGAAGCGGTCCTCGAACCACACCGGCGCGTTCACCACGAACAGCGCGAGCATCGCCTCCCAGGCGAAGAAACGGTAGAACCCATGCGAGTTCGGCCGGCGCAGGGCCTGCCACGAGACGCCTGTCAGAACCAGGCTTCCCAGCAGGAATCCCAACCATTGCTGCCACATCATCCCTATTCCTTCTCCCGCCCTGATCGTCCGGGCCCGACACCACGCGGCCGCCGCCCCCTCTGTTACACTGCCAGCCCCTTCGCTGCGACCGCAAGCAATGGACCGCGATCAACTGCACACGCTGCTGCCGCATCAGGGTGAAGCCCTCTGGCTGGATCGCCTGATCGAGCACGACCCCGCGCGCATCATCGGCCTCACCGCCTGGCATCACCTCGCTGCGTTCGGCGAAGAGGCCTCGCCCTGCCTGCTGTTCGAAGCCGCCGCGCAGCTGTGTGCGGCGCATGGTGCCCTATATGGCGCCGACGATTCCATCGAGATGGCGCTGGTCGGCAAGCTCTCGCACCTCCTCCTGCATCACGAACCGCAACGCCGCGACGGAGCCCTGCAGGTCAGCGCGACGCAGGAGGCCCTGAGCCCGGCCGGTGCGCTGTACGCCTTCGCCGTGCATGCCGAGGGGCGCCTGCTGCTGGACGGCAAACTGCTGCTGGTGCTGGTCCATGCTTGAACTGGAAGGGCTCGGTTTTCGCTATCCGGGCGCCGAGTCGGCGGCGCTGGAGAACATCCACCTGCAGCTGGAACCGGGCCAATGCCTGGGGCTGCTCGGCAGCAACGGCGCCGGCAAGACCACCCTGCTCTCGCTGATCAGCGGCGTGCTGCAGCCGCAACAGGGCGAGATCCGCTGGCGCGGCCCGCGTCGCCTGGCCCTGGTGCCGCAGCAACTGGCGTTCTACGCCGGCCTGAAGGTGCGCGAGAACCTCGAGCTGTTCGCTGACCTCTACCGCCTGCGCGGCGCCGAACGCCGCGACCTGATGGAACGCTGCATCGCCAGCACGGCGCTGGAAGACAAGCTGTCGCGCCGCGCCGAGCGACTCTCCGGCGGCGAGCAGCGCCGCCTGAACTTCGCCATCGGACTGCTGCAACCGGCCGCGCTGTACCTCTTCGACGAGGCCACCGTGGGCGTCGACGCGCGCAGCCGCCAGTTGCTCCTGGGCGCCGTGGAGGCTCTCACCGCCAGCGGCAAGGCGGTGATCTACACCAGTCACTACCTCGAGGAAGTCGAGCGCGTGGCGCAACGCATCTTCCTGCTGCACGAAGGCCGCGTGCGCCTCGATGTGGACAAGCGGGAGTTGCTCGGCGATGAACACGGCCTGTTGCTGGAGTGGCCCCGACAGGCTCCGCCCGGCCTGGATGAGCTGCTGGCCGGGTTGCAACTGACGGCGGAGACGATCCCCAACGGAATCCGCATCGCCGCGCTGGACGGCCATCAGCTCCAGGCCATCAGCGACTTCATCGCCAGGCAGGACGAGTTGCCCAGCCTGCTGCGCTTCGGTCGCCCGTCGCTCGAGCAACTGTACCTGCGCCTCAACGGAGGAAGGCTGTGAGACTGCGCGCCCTGGTCCGCAAGGAAGGGCTGCTGCTGGCCCGCGATCCGCATGC
The DNA here is from genome assembly GCF_002364635.1 of Pseudomonas sp. UBA3153. NCBI lineage: Bacteria > Pseudomonadati > Pseudomonadota > Gammaproteobacteria > Pseudomonadales > Pseudomonadaceae > Pseudomonas > Pseudomonas sp. UBA3153. The sequence continues at coordinate 113,352 of NZ_DEYR01000002.1, read as the reverse complement.
GCTTGCGGTGCTGTTCATCATGCCGGCGCTGTTCCTGCTGCTGATGGCCTTCGCCATGTCCAGCTACCTGCAGGACCGCCCGCCGCCGCTCAGCCTGGTGCTGGAAGCGCCGCAGGTCAGCGACTCGAGCCGCTTCTTCGCCGACGCCCTGCAGGCGCAGCTGCCCGACAGCCGCCTGCTCGCCGACAGCCCCGAGGCGCTGAGCCGGGTGATCCTCCCGGCGGACTTCGACAGCACATTGCTCGATACGCCGCACCAGGGGCCGACGCTGAGTTTCCCGGCGCGGGTCGACAGCCTGTCGCGCCAGCGCGTGCGCGGCGCGGTGACCATCGCCTTGGCGCAGACCCGCCTGCTCGCCTACCTGCAGGACAGCGGCGCGCTGGACGGCGACCTCACGCCGACGCAGCGCCTGCAACTGGTTCAGGAGCGCACGCAGAGCACGATCGAGGAACAGGACCAGTTGCTCAGCGGCGAGCTCAGCGGCCGCGCCAACGCCACCCAGCTGAGCGTGCCGGCCTGGCTGATCTTCGGCATGTTCTTCGTGGTGCTGCCGATGGCGGGCGGATTCCAGCGCGAACAGGCGAGTGGCACCCTGCTGCGCTTTCGCGGCCTCGGCCTGAGCCTCGCCACGCTGGCCCTGAGCAAACTGCTGCCCTACCTGGCGATCAACCTGTTGCAATTCGCCCTGCTTCTCGCCCTCGGCCACTATGGGCTGCCGCTGCTCGGCCTGCCCGCGCTGAGCCTGCCCGGCAGCCCGCTGGCCTATGCAGCGCTGGCGCTGAGCATCGGCCTCGCCACCGGCAGCCTCGGCCTGCTGCTCGCAGCCCTGGCGCGCAGCGCCGAGCAGGCGCTGTTGCTCGGCGGCGGGCTGAATATAATCATCGCCGCGCTCGGCGGGATCATGGTCCCGAAGAGCGTGATGCCCGCCGCGATGGCCCGGCTGGCCGAGCTTTCGCCGATGAGCTGGGCGCTGGACGCCTTCCTGACCCTGCTGGTGGGCCACGGCTCGCTGGCCGACGTCGCCCCCTACTGCGCGCGCCTGCTGCTCTTCGCCCTGGTGCTGGGCGCTGGCGGGTTGTTCCTGTTCCGTAAACGAGTGCAGCAAACGCAATGGACAACACACAACTAGAAGAACAGCTCAAACGTCTGCTGATCGTCGAATGCGACAAGGAAGACGACATCGACTGGCAGAGCATCACCGATGACGAGCCGCTGTTCGGCCAGAAAAGCCGGGTGCAGATGGACAGCCTCGACGCCCTGCAGGTCTCGCTGGCCCTCCAGCAGCACTACAACGTGCGCATCGAAGGCGCCAAGGACGGCCGGCGCATCCTCAACAGCATCGCCAGCATCGCCGCCTTCATCAGGCAGCAGCAGTGACGCCGGTCTACCTGCTGCGCGGCGCCCTGCACTGTGCGCTGGGAGACGACCTTGCCACCGCCAGCCGGGCCCTGCGTGAAGGTCAGCGGGCGACTGGCCGTGAGTTCGTGCTGCATGACGTACAGGAGCCGCGTACCTACCTGAATGTGCCGGCGAGCGAGGAAAGCCTCGACCAACGCCTGGATCGTCTGCTGGGCGAAACCCTCGGGGCCGATTGCGGCGTGCTGGACGACTGCCTGCTGATTGTCGCCAGCACCGCGCTGGATATCGTCGAGCTGGAAACCCTGGCGGCGGAGCGCGGCGGGTTCGTGCCAAGCGACTCCACCTCGCTGGATCGGCTTGCCGGGCAGCTGCGCGAGCGCTGGGGGTTCGCCGAGGCTTACACCCTGAACACCGCCTGCACGAGCGCCGCCAATGGCCTGCTGTATGGCGCCCGCCAGTTGGCCGCCGGTCTGTTTACCCATGTGCTGGTACTGGCCTTCGAAACGCCGAGTGCCGTGGCCATGCAGGGCTTCGGCGCCCTCAACCTGCTCAGCCCCAGCGGCCGGTACCGGCCGTTTCACCCCGAGCGCGACGGCCTGGTGCTCGGCGAAACCTACTGCGCCGCCCTGCTCGGGCTGGAACCCGGCAGCGCGCCGCTGGCCCGCCTGCTCGGCGGCTTCAGCGCCTGCGACACCACCAGCCTGACCACCACCCGCGAAGACGGCAGCCATATCGACTGGGTGATGCGAAAGGCCCTGGCCAGTGCCGGGCGCGATGCCGGCGATATCGCCCTGATCAAGCTGCACGGCACCGCCACCCAGGCCAACGACCACGCCGAAACCAACGGCATGCTCAGCCTCTATCCCGAGCGCATGCCGGCGCTGTGCGTGCTCAAACCCTGGCTCGGCCACACCCTCGGCGCCTGCGGCCTGAGCGAAACCCTGCTGCTGATGCACGCCCTGCAACAGGGGCCTCTGCCTGGGCTGGACTACGCCACCGAGGCCAGCCTGCCGCTGAGCGGCCAGCCCCTTCAGCTGGCCGATGACGCCCTGGTGCTGGCCAACTTCTTCGGTTTTGGCGGCAACAACGCCAGCCTGGTGCTGCAAGGCTGCGGGGGTGAGCAATGACGGTCATCGCCGCCAGTAAAATCCATGGCCTGGCCACGACCGGCGACAAGGACCTGAAAGCCGCGCTGAGCCAGCACCTGAGCAACCCGCCGCGGCGCATCGACAGGCTGATCTTTCAGGCGCTGCTGGGCGGTGCGTTGATCAAGGCAGACATCCGCAGCGACTGCGGCCTGTACCTCGCCTCCCACCACCCCGCTCGACCGACCATGATCGCCCTGCTGGAAGCGGTGTGCGTGCAGCACAAGCAGCCCAAGCCTTTCGAGTTCGTCAACAGCGTCAGCAATGCCGCCGGCTTTCATGTGGCGCAGCAGCTGGGGCTGGAAGGACCGAACCTGTTCATCGGCGCAGGGGCGAAGGTGTGGTCGCAGCTGTCGAATCTGGCGCGGCTGGATTTGCAGGATGGGGTGGTCAGCCAGGCGCTGCTCTTGGTCGTGGACGATCGGGGGGATTTTTGTGTGCAGGGGGTGTTGCTGGAGGGGCGCGATGTTCCGGCCGCCGATAGCTTCGAAGCGCTGGCTGCGGGTGTCGAGGTGCGACGCCTCGCGCTCGGCGCCACCTGAACCGCCGCCCTCTCCCCCCGCCCTCTC
>NZ_DEYR01000002.1:0-110073 GCF_002364635.1 Pseudomonas sp. UBA3153 | reverse complement strand
GAGAGGGCGGGGGGAGAGGGCCAGCCAACGCACGATTCGCTAGCCCATACGCCAGCATCAGCCCTTGCGCTTCGCCCACGCCCCCAGTTCTTTCATCAACGCCCGCTCCTGCAAGGCAATCCCCCGCAACGAATCGGCAATCGGCGCAAAGTTCGGCGCTTCGGTTTTGCTGCGGCTGGCCCGTACGCAGGCCGAGGCAAACTGGCGCCACTCATCACCAATGGCGGTCAGCCGCGCCGAGGCTTCACCCAGGGTCGCGTCGCCCAGCTTTTCGCCGGCTTCCTGGAGGAAGCTGGCGTACATGAAGCGAAAACCCGCACCGCCGGTGCCGATCTCTTCCTGCATGCGCACGATGTGGGTCAGGTACAGACGGTTGTACTTGGCCTGCGCCGGATCGAGCCGGGCGACGCGATCGGCCAGGTGCTGGATGCCGCGAATGCCGATCCACGGCAGCGGCATGCCGTCGAGGATGCGCGTGGTGGCCAGCACGCCCTTGCGGATCAGGCGATCCCAGTCCTGCTCCAGCGGCACGTCGTCGAGCCAATACATCAACCCCTTGGCGGCCAGCGCGCCCTTGGCGAAGCGCGCCTTCTGCAGGTCCTCGGCGGCGCAGCGCATCGGCTGCTCGAACACCGGGTCGCTGATCAGGTAGTCGTTGCCCTCGCGGCCGTAGGCCAGCAGGTTGTGCGCATTGAAGTGAAAGCGCATTTCCGGCGGAAAGTACGGCAGCCAGAACACCGAACTCTGCAGGCCGGCGAGGCGGCCGGCGTCGAGCGCCGCGTCCAGTTCGCGGCGGCCCTGCTCCGGATTACCGAAGGTGCGGCTGTGCAACCGCGCGCCGAGACGCTTGCTCAGCGTTTTGATCAGGTGACGCGGCGGCATGCGGTAGGCGATCAGCGGCATGCCGCTGAGCTTGACGATCGGCAGGTAGGCGAACGCCAGCCCGGAGGCGAGGCCGAACGCCATCGGCTCGCTCATCGGCAGCCCGGCGTGGGTCAGCAGGCTGGCCATCACGCCACTTTCGCAATGGGCGCTCTGGCGGTGTTGGAAAACGGTCATGCCAAATCCTTCTGGTAGCCCAGCAGTTCCTCGAGCGGCAGACCGAACGCCTCCGCGTAACGCGCCAGTATCGATGCCGGCAGACGGCGGTACACCTCCGCACGGAAGTGCCGGCGGATGCGCCACTGCCAGAGGCCGGTGATCTGTCCCAGCGCCGGTTCGTCCAGACGATAGCGGTACATCAGGCATTTCAGCGGCGATGCCTCGCCACGCTGCCAGGCGCCCAGCGCTTCGGCCTCGTGGGCCTCCATCTCGGCGACCGCCAGTTGCGTGGCATAGGCCTCGGGCTTCCAGCCATCGCTCTGAGCGCGCTGGTAGTGGCCGCTGGCATCCACCGCGTAGACCAGCTTGCTGTGCCCGCCGTAGGTGGAGCTGTGATCCTGCGGAACCTCGTCAAGCTTCATCGCCGACCACCGTCAGGTGCATGAAGGCGCTGGAGAAGCGCCCGCTTTCCGGCACGTAGCAGAGCAGCCGCTCGCCGCTGCGAAGGCCGCCGCCGTTGAACAGCTCCTCGAGCATGATGAAGATCGAGGCCGCGCCGGTGTTGCCCTTGCGGGTCAGGTTGGTGAACCAGCGTTCCTGGGGGATCGGCAGATCGGCGTTGGCCAGGCCGACGGCGAGGCGCTCGCGGAAGAACTGCGAGGAGTAGTGCGGGAGGAAATGTTCGATGTCGCCGACGCGCAGTTCGCGGCGCGCCATGATCCGCTGCAACGCCTGCTCGACGGTGTACTTGACGATGTTCTCGTTGAGCAGCTTGACGTTCTGCTTGATCGCCATCACCGAGCGGCGGTTGCGTTCCTCGGCGTCGAAGCGGCTCCAGCCGGTCAGCTGGTCGTCCTGCATGTCGGCGCCGGCGTACATGCACGGCGGCATCTGGTCGGCGAAGGAGTAGATGTCGATCCAGTCGACGCGCAGGCTCAGCCCGCGCGCATTCGGCCTACCCTGCAGGAGCACCGCGCCGGCGCCGTCGGAGAGCATCCAGCGCAGGAAGTCCTTCTCGAAGGCGATCTCCGGGTGGCTTTCCAGGTCGTCGACGCGGCTTTCGTATTCGGCGTTGAAGTTGCGAGCCTGCATCAGCGTCGAGGCCACCTCCGACCCGCAGGCCACGGCGTTGCGGCTCTCGCCGCTGGCGACGCTCATCCAGGCGTACTTCAGCGCGCTCATGCCGCACAGGCAGATACCGGCGGTGGACACCACCTCGCAGGGGGGATTGCCCAGTTCGCCGTGAACCATCACCGCATGGTTGGGCATCACCTGGTCGGGCGAGGAACTGCTGGCGACCAGGCAATCGAGCGCATCCAGCGCGAAACCCTCCCCGGCCAGGCCGCGAATCGCCTCGGCGCTGAGCTGCGCGTTGCTCATGCTCGGCTCGCCCGTGGCGGGGTCGATCACGTAATGGCGCCCGGTGATGCCGTTGCTGCGCAGGACCAGCTTGCGCGCCCGCGACGGCTTGCCGCCGACCAGGCCCAGGCGCGCCTCCATCTGCTCGTTGTCGACGGCATCGTGGGGCAGGAAGGCACTGATGCGATTGATGAATACAGGTTGAACCACGGGATTCCTCGGTCAAGTCACTCGCCGGACGGGCCGGCGAAGTAGTCCTTTTGACGCTGCGTCCGCGCCTTGAACAGCGGCGCCAGCACCTTCTTCAGCAGTGCGCCGGCGGGCACCACGGTGATGATCAGGCTGATCAGAAAGACGATATAGAGCACCAGCCCGGCGCCGCGCCGACGGCTCTGCTGCGGGCCCAGCGCGCTGAGCAGGCGGCTCCACAACTGAAAGCTGCGGTTGCCCACGGTCTCGCTGCCGATCAGTTTCTCGTCCACCTTGACCGCGCCGAGCCCACGCAACATGGGTTGCTCGAGTGGCAGCGCGTCGGCCGACAGGCGTCGCGCGATGGCCTCGCCAAAACGGCTGGCCGCGCTGATCTCCGCGTCCGCGATACCGGCTTCAGGCACCCAGTGATAGGGCTTGCGGCGGCCGGTGAACATCCACAGCGGCGTGGCGAGGAAGCTGGCGGCGGTGCCGCACGCGTCGGTGAGGGCAACGTTGTCGAGCAGGCGTGCGCCCAGCTGTGCCAGCCTGGCCTTGACCTTCTCCTGCGCCATCAGCCACATGTTGCGACAGCCGATCAGCGTCACCACGGGCCGCCCGCGCAGCAGGCGCGCCGCCTCCGGTGACGCGAGGAAGCTGGTCAGCGGCAGCGACGGCGAAAGGAACCAGACCTGGTAGGCAAGGATGATCAGGTCGTAGTCTTTCCCGGCATCCACCGCTAGAGGCCGCAGCGGCTGCGGCTTCATCAGCACGGTTTCGGGAAAGATGCGGAAAAAACCGAGAAACGGCCAGGGGAACGGGTAAGGTTGGGCGGGCTCGAGCGGCAGGAAATCCACCTGGATGCCGGCATCCGCCTGCAACGGCGCGCAAACCGATTGAACCAGCCGATTCAGCTGGCCGGTTTGCGAGTAATGGACCACCAGCACCTGACGCATACCCTGCCAATTCCCTGCAAAATGTTGCGAATTATGCCACAGACCTTTTTTCGAACCGTAACCCAGACGACATATTGCGCGCTGCTATGGATGGCCTTGGGCGGGACGGTGTTCGCCGGCGATATCCGCCTGATTCTCGAGGGACGGCAGAAGGCCGGCGACGTGCACGTCGCGCTGCTGCCTGACGACAGCGAGGAATGGGCGGAGCAACCCCTGCGCACGCTGCAGGGGAACGAGGCGGTTCTGGTGCTGCGCGAAGTGCCCGCCGGCCGCTACGCCGTGCAGGTCTACCAGGACCTCGACGGCAACGGCCAACTGAACCTCAGCCCACGCGGCCTGCCGCTGGAGCCGGTGGGTTTCTCCGGCAACCCCTCGCTGCTAAGCGGCAAGCCCCGACCCGAGGAGTGCCTGCTCACCCACGGCGAGCGGGACTCCGTGCTGAGCATCCGCCTGCAAAGTCGCCGCCAGTAGACTACGGCTGCCGCCAGATCAGTTGGCTGACGTCGTATCCCTGCTCGCGGGCCACGCCGAGCAGACGCTCGCGGGCGGCGGCGTCGACCTCGGGCGTGCGCGAGAGCAACCACAGGTACTTGCGGTTCGGGTGGCCGACGAGCGCGGTGCGGTAGTCGTCGTCCAGGTAGAGCACCCAGTACTCGCCGCGGGTCAGGCCGGGGAAGAGCCTGCTGAACCAATTGTCGAACCGTACCCAGAGCTTGTCCGTGCGCCCCTCGACCTGCGGCACGGCCTCGCCGACCGCCTCCTGCCATTCGCCACTGTCGGTCTTGCAGCGGTTGCGCACGCTAACGGCGCCGTCGGCCCGCAGGCTGTAGCGGGCCTCGGACTGCACGCAATTGCGCTGGAAGAACATCGGCAGGCGCGCCAGTTCGTACCAGGTGCCCTGGTAGCGCTGCAGGTCGACCGCAGCGACGGTACGCGGCGGCGGTGGCGCATCGCCGGACGCGCAGGCGCTGAGCAACAGGGCGAAGAAAACAGCGAACAGCAGGCGCATGGCGAACTCCTTTACTTGAGGCCCTGGCCGGAGAACATCACTACCTTGCCGGCGGCGTACTGCACGCTGATGAAAGTTTTCTGGTCGCCCCAGGTGCAGCTGGACACACCCATGGCGCCTGAACATTCGGTCGGCTCGCCGAGCAGCGCCTCGACTTCGGCCTTGCTCATGCCGGGGCCGATCTTGGCGTAGTTTTCCTGGTTGATCTTGCTGCAGCCGGCTATCAGCAGGCAGGCCAGTACGGCGGAGAAGCGCAAGGACATGGTGTGATGCTCCTGATTGGAAAGGCCGCGGCTCAGAAGCGCGAACCGGGCCGACGCAGAAAGTCTTTTTCCTCATCGGTGGACAGCCGACCGAGGATCTCGTTGCGATGGGGAAAGCGGCCGAAACGGGCGATCACGTCGCGGTGCTTGCGGGCGAAGGCAAGGAAATCGTCGAAGATCGCGCGCTCCTCGTCGTGGTGCAGGTCCGCGAGTGCGGCGAACGCCACCACGCCGCGTTCCTGGCGGTCGAGGTCCTCGGCGTGCTCCAGCACCAGATAGCAGAACACCTGCCGGATCGGCGCCAACGCGCTGGCCAAGCCGTGCGCCAGGCCAAGATCGAGCAGCGCCCGGGCAGCGGCATCACCGGCGAAGGCTTCGGGCTTACCGCGATGGATCATCCGGGGAAGCTGATCGAGCAGGATCAGCAGCGCCAGCCAGCCGTCGGGCGTCTGCGCCCAGTCGTCCAGCTCGCCCTGCAACGCCTGGGCGGTGAGCCCGCCGAAGCGCTCTCGGGCTTCGGCATCCTGAGCCTGGCGGTAGCCGAACCACAGGCGGTTCCGCTGCGCGGCGATCTGGCTCGCCGTGCCGTCCTCGCCGAACCACCACTGCAGCAGCGGTTGCCAGGGTGCTGGCGTTCCGGAGTCAGGCCTGATGGTGATACCCGGTCACGCGCTCGACCTCTTCCTTGGAGCCGAGGTAGACGGCGACACGCTGGTGCAGCGAGGTCGGCTGAATATCGAGGATGCGCTGGTGGCCGTCGGTGGACGCGCCGCCGGCCTGTTCGATCAGCATCGACATCGGGTTGGCCTCGTACATCAGGCGCAGCTTGCCGGGCTTGGACGGATCGCGCGAATCGCGCGGGTACATGAACAGGCCGCCACGGGTCAGGATGCGATGCACGTCGGCCACCATCGAGGCGATCCAGCGCATGTTGTAGTCCTTGCCCAGCGGGCCGGCCTTGCCTTCGAGCAACTCGTTCACGTAGCGCTGCACCGGGGCTTCCCAATGACGCTGGTTGGACATGTTGATGGCGAACTCGGCGGTGCTTTCCGGCACGCGGATGTCGTCGTGGGTGAGCACCCAGCTGCCCATCTCGCGGTCCAGGGTGAAGCCCTTCACGCCGTCGCCCAAGGTCAGGATCAGCATGGTCTGCGGACCGTAGATGGCGTAACCGGCGGCGACCTGCTTGGTGCCGGGCTGGAGGAAGGCTTCCTCGCCCAGCGGCTCGTTCTGGCTGAAGCATTCGCCCGGGCAGCGCAGCACCGAGAAGATGGTGCCGACCGAGACGTTGACGTCGATGTTCGAGGAGCCGTCCAGCGGGTCGAACGTGAGCAGGTAGGCGCCTTTCGGGTACTGGCCGGGAATCTGGTAGGCGTTGTCCATTTCTTCGGACGCCATGCCGGCCAGGGTGCCGCCCCACTCGTTGGCTTCCAGGAGGATCTCGTTGGAGAGCACGTCGAGCTTCTTCTGTACTTCGCCCTGCACGTTCTCGGTGCCCATGCTGCCCAGCACGCCGCCCAGCGCGCCTTTGGAGACCGCATGGCTGATTTCCTTGCAGGCACGCGCCACCACCTCGATGAGGAAGCGCAGGTCAGCCGGCGTGTTGTGACTGCGGGTTTGCTCGATCAGGTAGCGGCTGAGGGAAACGCGGGACATGGACGACTCCAGGTATGAAGGGGAAAAACCCGCGCAGTTTAGCGCGACTCGGCAGGCGATGCTGCGTCAGACCGGGCTGCCTGCGCGGAGTTCAGCGAAGCGGCGCAGGGCGTCTCGCCCGCGGGGCCGACCCTGAGCCGGTCGACGCCAGCAGAGCGCGCCACCAGCACATTTTGCGCGCCCATGAAAAAGTCCCGCCGAGGCGGGGCTTCTGCTCGACCGGACACAGGACCGCTCAGGCTCTCGCGGGCTGGGGCCGGCCCGGCATTTCCAACACCGGACCGTGGACGGGTGCTTACAGGCCGGCGGCGGCGCGCAGCGCTTCCGCCCGGTCGGTCTTTTCCCAGGTGAAGGTGGTGAAGGTGTCGTCGCCCACCGTGAGCTGTTCCGGCGTGCGGCCGAAGTGGCCGTAGGCGGCGGTGGCCCGGTACATCGGGTGCAGCAGGTCGAGCATCTTGGTGATCGCGTAGGGACGCAGGTCGAAGTGCTCGCGGACCAGGGCGATGATCTTGTCGTCGCCGATCTTGCCGGTGCCGAAGGTGTTGATCGAGATCGAGGTCGGCTGGGCCACGCCGATGGCATAGGACACCTGGATTTCGCAGCGCTCGGCGAGGCCGGCGGCCACGATGTTCTTCGCCACGTAGCGGCCGGCGTAGGCGGCCGAGCGGTCGACCTTGGACGGGTCCTTGCCGGAGAACGCGCCGCCGCCGTGACGGGCCATGCCGCCGTAGGAGTCGACGATGATCTTGCGTCCGGTCAGGCCGCAGTCGCCCACTGGGCCGCCGATGACGAAGTTGCCGGTCGGGTTGATGTGGAACTGGGTGCCCTTGTGCAGCAGCTCGGCCGGCAGCACGTGCTTGATGATCAGCTCCATCACGCCGTCGCGGAGGTCGGCCAGCGAGACGTCCGGATTGTGCTGAGTGGACAGCACCACGGCGTCGATGCCAACGACCTTGCCGTTCTCGTACTGGCAGGTGACCTGGGATTTCGCATCCGGGCGCAGCCACGACAGCAGGCCCGACTTGCGCGCCTCGGCCTGGCGCTGGACCAGCGCGTGGGAGAAGCGGATCGGCGCCGGCATCAGCACGTCGGTTTCGTCGCTGGCGTAGCCGAACATCAGGCCCTGGTCGCCGGCACCCTGGTCTTCCGGTTTGGCGCGGTCGACACCCTGGTTGATGTCCGGGGACTGCTTGCCGATGATGTTCATCACGCCGCAGGTGGCGCCGTCGAAACCGACGTCGGAGCTGGTGTAGCCGATGTCGCAGATGACGTCGCGGACGATCTGCTCCAGGTCGACCCAGGCGCTGGTGGTGACTTCGCCGGCGACGATGGCCACGCCGGTCTTGACCAGGGTTTCGACGGCCACGCGGGCGTGCTTGTCCTGGGTGATGATGGCGTCGAGGACGGCATCGGAAATCTGGTCGGCGATCTTGTCCGGATGTCCTTCGGACACCGACTCGGAGGTAAACAGGGAATATTCGCTCATCGATCGGTTCCTATTCTTTACCGGTTGATGTGGGGTGATCGGGCTTGGCGAAGTGCCGAACCTGGATCTGGAAGCCGTTTCTCAGGCCAATGTAGAGACTCTCGCCGCTGGCGAGCCCCGCGGCATCGGCCCAGCGGGCCAGGTCGTCCTGCTCGAAACCCAGCCAGAGATCGCCGCAGGCCGTCCTGGCCCAGCTCTGGTCGTGACTGCACAGCTCGGTGATCAGCAGACTGCCGCCCGCCTTCACCAGCCCCGCCAGGTGTTTCAGCGCATCCGCCGGCGCCGCCAGGTGATGCAGTACGAGGTTCAGCACGACGCAATCGGCCGCCGGCTGGGGCTCGGCCAGCGCGTCGGCGAGGAGCAGTTCGACGTTGTCGAGGCCCTCGCGCGCGCAGCGCCCGCGGGCCAGCTCGAGCATCGCCGGGCTGTTGTCCAGCGCGGTGACGCGGCTGAAGCGGCGCGCCAGCTCCGGCAGGAAGCCGCCGTCACCCGGGCCGACCTCGATGGCCGTGGCCTGCGCCGGAAAGCTCAGCGCGTCGAGCAGCGCCAGCACGCTTTCGCGGTACTGCGGCAGCCCGGCGATCAGGTCCTGCTGGGCCTGGAAGGTGTCCGCTATGCGGGCGAAGAAATCGCGACTGGCCGCCGCGCGCTGCGCGTGCACCGCGGCGATCCGCGCCAGGCAGTCTTCCGGCAGCTGCAACTGATCGGCCTCTTCGAGCAGCGCCGCGTGCAGGCGCCCGCCGAAACTGTCGGCCTGCGGCAGCGCGCGCCGGTAGAAGATCGCATTGCCCTCGCGCCGGGTCGCCACCAGGCGCGCCTGGGCCAGCACCTTGAGGTGGTGGCTGATACCGGACTGGCCGATGGCGAAGATCTGCGCCAGTTCGAGCACGCCGAAGGAGTCGTTGGCCAGGGCGCGCAGCACGTTCAGCCGCAGCGGATCGCCGCCGGCCTTGCACAGGGCAGCCAGCTCGTCGCTCGGTTCGAACCGCAGGTGCGGCATGCGCAGGTTGTTCATAGGGACCGAAGTCTAGTCGGGGGATTTACATCGGGCAACGGCAATATCAAAAAGTTTTGATATTGCCTGCCACACATCAACCCGCGTCGACCAGTTGGAGGAACGCCGCCGGTGCCGGGCTCAGGCTGTCGGCCTTGCGCCAGAGCACGTGGAGGTCGCGGACGATGTGCAGATCGCGCACATCCAGGCGCACCAGCTGACCGCTGGCCAGTTCGCTGTCCACCACCCGTTCGGACAGCCAGGCGATGCCCACGCCGCCGGAAATCAGGTGCTTGAGCGCCTCGGTGCTGCCGATGGACATCTGCGCGCGCAACTCCAGGCCATGCTCGGCGTATGCCTGCTCGATGCTTGCCCGGGCACCGGAACCGGGCTCACGCATGTACAGCGCGTGGCCGTCGAGTTCGGCCGCCAGCAGCCCGCTGCGCCGCGCCAGCGGATGGCTCGGCCCGACCACCGGCAGCAGCGCGTCGCGGGCGAGCAGGCGGTGCGCGTAGTCCGCCTGGGCGAACGGGCCCTCGACGAAGCCCAGGCTGATGCCGGCGTTGTCGAGCTGATCCGTGACCACCTGGGTATTGCTCACCAGCAGCTCGACGAAGACCTCCGGGTATCTGGCGCGGAACCGGTTGATCAGCGTCGGCAGCAGGTAGGTGCCCAGGGTGGCACTCGCGCCCAGGCGCAATTCGCCGGTCGCCAGGCTGGCGAAATCGCGCAGGTCGCGCTCGGCCGCCTGTTCCAGGGAGAAGATGCGCTGGGCGTACTGGCGCAGGCGCTCGCCGCCTTCGGTCAGGCTCACGCCGCGCGGTTGCCGGTCGAACAGGCTCAAGCCGATGCTGGCTTCCAACTCGCGGATTTCGCGGGTCACCGCCGGCTGGCTGATGAACAGCCTGGCCGCACCGGCGCTGATGCTGCCGGCTTCGGCAACGGCGAGGAACACACGGAGATGATGAAGATTCATACGGATTAAGCATGCCATGAATGCTGAATATGTATTTTAAATATGGCACGCCAATTCATAGGCTGGCGATCTCTGCTGACACACTCCACCTGGAGCCGCTGCAATGCCTCGCCCCTTCACCCGCCTGCCCGAACCCTGGGCCTTCGTCCGCCACTTCACGCCCAACTGGTTCGCCATGACCATGGGCACCGGCGTGCTGGCATTGGTCATCGCCAACCTGCCATGGGCCTTCGCCGGCCGCGACGACCTGGCTTTTGCCATCTTGCTGATCAATGCGCTGCTGTTCGTGACCTTCAGCCTGCTGTTCGTCGCCCGCTGCCTGCTGTTCCGCGACACCTTCATGCCGATGCTCACGCACCCGGTGCAGTCGATGTACCTCGGCGCGATCCCGATGGGCCTGGCGACGCTGATCAGCGGGATGACGCTGTTCGGCGCGCGGCACCTGGGCAACGGCGTCTATCCGCTGGCGCAGGCGCTGTGGTGGGTCGATGCGCTGCTGGCGATGGGCACCGCGATGCTTGTGCCGTACCTGATGTTCACCCGCCAGGACCACGCGCTGGAGAAGCTGACCGGTGTCTGGCTGCTGCCGATCGTCGCACCCGAGGTGGCCGCCAGCGCAGCCGGCGTGCTGGTGCCGCACCTGTCGCCGGAAGCCGCCCGACAGATGCTAGCGGTCGGCTACCTGATGTGGGGCATGTCGCTGAGCCTGGCGTTCTCGCTGATCACCCTGGTGCTGCTGCGCCTGGCGCTGCACAAGCTGCCGGACACCGATTTCGCCGCCACCAGCTGGCTGCCCCTCGGGCCGTTGTCCACCGGTTGCCTGGGCCTGCTGAGCATGGGCCGCGATGCCCCGCTGGCGTTCGCCGGCACGCCCTTGCAGGGCGCCGCCGAGCTCGCCCGCGACATCGGCCTTATCGGCGGCCTGGCGCTGTGGGGCGCGGCGCTCTGGTGGCTGGTCGCGGCAACGCTGTTCACCCGCCATTACCTGCGCGACCGCATGGCCTTCAACCTCGGCTGGTGGGGGTTCACCTTCCCGCTCGGAGTATTCAGCCTCGCCACGTTCGAGCTTTATCGGCTGACCGCGCTGTCACTGTTCGGGGTGATCGGCGCCGCCACGGCGCTGCAACTGATCGCCGTCTGGACGCTGGTGATGCAGCGCACGCTTCGCGGCATCTGGCACGGCGAGCTGTTCAGCGCACCCTGCCTGCGCAGAGCCGCCTAAAGCGCCGCGCACGCCCGGCCATCCGGCTCTGGCTCGGCGGCTCGCAGGTGGCTCCTGGACGAGCGCGAACGGCAGATGAGGAGGCGCGGAGAATCGGCGGTCGACCGTCCGCGCTTCCGTCATTGCCCGATCACCTCCCGCTAAGTGAAAATAGCCGCCCTTTTTCGTTAGCCGTCTTTACAAGACCCGCAGGAGATCAGCGATGCCCAGCCGTCGTGAGCGTGCCAATGCCATTCGTGCCCTGAGCATGGATGCCGTGCAGAAAGCCAACAGCGGCCACCCCGGTGCCCCCATGGGCATGGCGGACATCGCCGAAGTGCTCTGGCGCGACTATCTCAAGCACAACCCGAGCAACCCGCACTGGGCCGACCGCGACCGCTTCGTGCTGTCCAACGGCCACGGTTCGATGCTGATCTACTCGCTGCTGCACCTGACCGGCTACGACCTGTCCATCGACGACCTGAAGAACTTCCGCCAGCTGCACAGCAAGACGCCGGGCCACCCGGAGTTCGGCTACGCGCCGGGCGTCGAGACCACCACCGGCCCGCTCGGCCAGGGCATCGCCAACGCCGTCGGCTTCGCCCTGGCGGAGAAGATCATGGCCGCCCAGTTCAACCGTGACGGCCACAGCATCGTCGACCACAACACCTACGTGTTCCTTGGCGACGGCTGCATGATGGAAGGCATCAGCCACGAAGTCTGCTCGCTGGCCGGCACCCTCGGCCTGGGCAAGCTGATCGCCTTCTACGACGACAACGGCATCTCCATCGACGGCGAAGTCCATGGCTGGTTCACCGACGACACCCCGGCGCGCTTCGAGGCCTACGGCTGGCAAGTGATCCGCAACGTCGACGGGCATGACGCCGAAGAAATCAAGATGGCCATCGACACCGCGCGCAAGAGCGCGCAGCCGACGCTGATCTGCTGCAAGACCATCATCGGCTTCGGCTCTCCGAACAAGCAGGGCAAGGAAGAAAGCCACGGCGCCGCCCTCGGCGTCGACGAAATCGCCCTGACCCGCGCCGCGCTGGGCTGGGACCACGCCCCCTTCGAAATTCCCGCCGACATCTACGCCGAGTGGGATGCCAAGGAAGCCGGCGTCGCCGCCGAAGCCGACTGGAACCAGCGTTTCGCCGCCTACTCCGCCGCCTACCCGGAACTCGCCAACGAATTCGTCCGGCGCATGGCCGGCGAGCTGCCGGCGGACTTCTCGGAAAAAGCCTCCGAGTTCATCCGCGCGGTCGCCGAAAAGGGCGAGACCATCGCCAGCCGCAAGGCCAGCCAGAACTGCCTGAACGCGTTCGGCCCGCTGCTGCCGGAGCTGCTTGGCGGCTCCGCCGACCTCGCCGGTTCCAACCTGACCCTGTGGAAAGGCTGCAAGCCGGTGGTTCAGGAAGACGCCTCGGGCAACTACATGTACTACGGCGTCCGCGAATTCGGCATGAGCGCGATCATGAACGGCATTGCCCTCCACGGTGGCCTGATCCCCTACGGCGCGACCTTTTTGATGTTCATGGAGTACGCGCGCAACGCCGTGCGCATGGCCGCGCTGATGAAACAGCGCGTGCTCTTCGTGTTCACCCACGACTCCATCGGCCTGGGCGAAGACGGCCCGACCCACCAGCCGGTCGAGCAACTGACCAGCCTGCGCACCACGCCGAACCTGGACACCTGGCGTCCGGCCGATGCGGTGGAAGCCGCGGTAGCCTGGAAGCACGCCATCGAGCGCAAGGACGGTCCGAGCGCGCTGATCTTCTCGCGCCAGAATCTGCCGCATAACCTGCGCGACCACGAAACCGAGGCGGCCATCAGCCGTGGCGGCTATGTGCTCAAGGGCTGCGTCGGCGAGCCGGAACTGATCCTCATCGCCACCGGCTCGGAAGTCGGCCTGGCCATGGCCGCCTACGACAGACTCACCGAGCAGGGTCGCCGGGTGCGCGTGGTGTCGATGCCGTCGACCAACGTCTTCGACCAACAGGACGCCAGCTACAAGCAGGCGGTGCTGCCGCTGGAAGTCGGCGCGCGGATCGCCATCGAAGCCGCCCATGCCGATTACTGGTACAAGTACGTCGGCCTCGAGG
The DNA here is from genome assembly GCF_002364635.1 of Pseudomonas sp. UBA3153. NCBI lineage: Bacteria > Pseudomonadati > Pseudomonadota > Gammaproteobacteria > Pseudomonadales > Pseudomonadaceae > Pseudomonas > Pseudomonas sp. UBA3153. The sequence continues at coordinate 96,841 of NZ_DEYR01000002.1, read as the reverse complement.
GCCGCGTGATCGGCATGACCGGCTACGGCGAATCGGCCCCGGCCGGCGCGCTGTTCGAGCACTTCGGTTTCACCGTCGAGAACGTCCTGGCGACGGCCGAAGAGCTGCTGGAAGACTAAAGCCGGAACGACGCCGCAGGGCGGATTGAGCGTAGCCGACGCTCTTTTCATCCGCCGCTGCACCGCTCGGTGGATCGATGAAACGCGATCCACCCTACGGGTCCTGCCTGTGTAGGATGGGTCGAGCGCAGCGACACCCATCGCCTGTGCCGATGGGATACGCCGCGTCACGGCTGGCCCGTCCCACGGACGTTTCCCCACCGAGATCGCCATGTCCAAGCCTTCCTACAAAGTCGCCCTCAACGGCTACGGCCGTATAGGCCGCTGCGTGCTGCGGGCGCTGCACGAGCGCCACGACGAGACGAATTTCGACATCGTCGCGCTGAACGACCTCGCCGATCAGGCGAGCATCGAGTACCTGACCCGCTTCGACTCCACCCACGGCCGCTTCCCCGGCGCGGTGAGCGTCGACGGTGACTGCCTGCACATCAATGGCGACTGCGTGAAGGTGCTGCGCGAGCGCACGCCGGAAGCCATCGACTGGCGCGCGCTGGAGGTGGACCTGGTGCTGGAATGCTCGGGCGCCTACAACACGCGCCGCGAGGCGCAGCGCTTCATCGATGCCGGCGCGCCACGCGTGCTGCTGTCGCAACCGATGGCCAGCGAGGCCGACATCGACGCCACCGTGGTCTTCGGCATCAACCAGGCGTGCCTGAGTGGCGGCGAGAAGCTGGTCTCCAACGCCTCCTGCACCACCAACTGCAGCGTGCCGTTGCTGAAACTTTTGAACGATGCCGTGGGTCTTGAATACGTTTCCATCACCACGATCCACTCCGCGATGAATGACCAGCCGGTAATCGACGCCTATCACCACGAGGACCTGCGCCGCACGCGCTCGGCCTTCCAGTCGGTGATTCCGGTGTCCACCGGCCTCGCCCGCGGTATCGAACGGCTGCTGCCGGAGCTGTCCGGGCGCATCCAGGCCAAGGCGATCCGCGTGCCGACGGTCAACGTGTCGTGCCTCGACATCACCCTGCAGACCGCTCGCGACACCTCCACGGAGGAGATCAACCGGATTCTCCGGGGCGCCTCGGAAAGCGGCCCTCTACAAGGCCTGCTGGCCTACACCGAACTGCCGCACGCCAGCTGCGACTTCAACCACGACCCTCACTCGGCCATCGTCGATGGCAGCCTGACCCGCGTTTCCGGCCCCCGGCTGGTGAACTTGCTGGCCTGGTTCGATAACGAATGGGGCTTCGCCAATCGCATGCTCGATGTGGCAGAACATTTCCTGCGTACTGCCCACCCTCACTGAACCGCTCATTCAAGGACCGACTCCATGACCACGCCCTTCATGAACATAGCGAAGATGACCGACCTCGACCTGCACGGTAAGCGCGTACTGATTCGCGAAGACCTTAACGTGCCGGTGAAAGAAGGTGTGGTGAAGAGCGATGCGCGCATCGTCGCGGCGCTGCCAACCCTCAAACTGGCCCTGGAAAAGGGCGCCGCGGTGCTGGTCTGCTCGCACCTGGGCCGTCCCGAGGAAGGCATCTACAGCGAAGAAGACAGCCTGGCGCCCGTCGCCGCCTACCTGGCCAAGGCGCTGGGCCGCGAGGTTCCGCTGATCAAGGACTATCTCGACGGCTTCGACGTCCAGCCCGGCCAGTTGGTGCTGCTGGAGAACGTGCGCTTCAACAAGGGCGAGAAGAAGAACACCGACGAGCTGGCGCAGAAGTACGCCGCGCTCTGCGACGTGTTCGTGATGGACGCCTTCGGCACCGCGCACCGCGCCCAGGGCTCGACCCACGGCGTGGCGAAGTTCGCCAAGGTCGCCGCAGCCGGCCCGCTGCTGGCCGCCGAACTCGAAGCCCTGGGCAAGGCGCTGAAGAGCCCCGAGCGTCCGCTGGCGGCCATCGTCGCCGGCTCCAAGGTCTCGACCAAACTCGACGTGCTGAATTCGCTGAGCCAGCTCTGCGACCAGTTGATCGTTGGCGGCGGTATCGCCAACACCTTCCTCGCTGCCGCCGGCTACAAGGTCGGCAAGTCGCTCTACGAAGCCGACCTGGTGGATACCGCCAAGGCCATCGCCGCCAAGGTCAGCGTGCCGCTGCCGGTGGACGTGGTGGTCGCAAAGGCCTTCGCCGAAGATGCCGAAGCCACCGTCAAGCCGATCGCCGACGTCGCCGATGACGACATGATCCTCGACATCGGCCCGCAGACCGCGGCGCAGTTCGCCGAGCTGTTGAAATCGTCGAAGACCATCCTCTGGAACGGTCCGGTCGGCGTCTTCGAGTTCGACCAGTTCGGCGAAGGCACCAAGGCGCTGGCCCTGGCGATCGCCGAAAGCCCGGCCTTCTCCATCGCCGGCGGTGGCGACACCCTGGCGGCGATCGACAAGTACGGCGTGGCCGAGAAGATCTCCTACATCTCCACCGGCGGCGGCGCCTTCCTCGAATTCGTCGAGGGCAAGGTGCTGCCGGCCGTGGAAATTCTGGAGCAGCGCGGCAACCGGTGAGGCCAAACGAAGCGGCCCCGGCAACCAACCGGGCCCGCCCGCTGTCTCTTGGTCTGGAACGGACCGATGGACGACGACCATGCGCTATTCATTGTTGCTGCTGTGCTGCCTAGGAGTCGCCGGTTGCGCCGGCGGCGGTTCGCCAAGTGCCTGCGAGGTGTTCAGCCCGCCGCCGTCGGAAAGCCCGACGAGCCGGGACGACCAGCGCGTCGAGGTGGCCAGCAGCGGCGACCCGACCCTGAGCAGCGATGCCTCGGAGCAGGATTGCCCCTGAGAGGAAACGGATTGAGAACGCTCATCGCGGTATCGCTGGCCAGCCTGCTGGCCGGCTGTTCGCATTGGCCGTCCACGGCGCAAACGCCTTGGACCCGGTGGAGCTGTGACAACGGCACCCGCCTGGACTGGCGCTACGCCGACGGCTCGCAGGGCAGCGTCGACATACGCCTAGGCGCCGACGCTGCACCGCAACGCCTGAAAAAGGAGCCGTCGACGTTCGGCAGCACCTACAGCGATGGCGTACTGACCCTCAACGACAAGGGCTCCGAAGGCCTGGTCTACCGCGTAGCCGACGACGAATTGCTCGCCCACGGCTGCCGGGCACCTTGAACGCTGTAACCTGCTTAAACTTGAACCCGGCCCGCCCCTGAGGCAGGCTTTGCGCTTAACCCCCCAGACCGGGAGAGAAAACCCCCATGGCACTCATCAGCATGCGCCAGATGCTGGACCACGCCGCCGAGTTCGGCTACGGCATTCCAGCTTTCAACGTTAACAACCTCGAGCAGATGCGCGCCATCATGGAAGCCGCGGACCAGACCGACTCCCCGGTAATCGTCCAGGCTTCAGCCGGTGCGCGCAAATACGCCGGTGCGCCGTTCCTGCGCCACCTGATCCTCGCGGCGGTGGAAGAATTCCCGCACATCCCGGTGGTCATGCACCAGGACCACGGCACCAGCCCGGACATCTGCCAGCGCTCGATTCAGCTGGGTTTCAGCTCGGTGATGATGGACGGCTCGCTGAAGGAAGACGGCAAGACCCCGTCCGACTACGAATACAACGTCCGCGTGACCCAGCAGACCGTCGCCTTCGCCCACGCCTGCGGCGTCTCGGTGGAAGGCGAACTGGGTTGCCTGGGCAGCCTGGAAACCGGCATGGCCGGCGAGGAAGACGGCGTCGGCGCGGAAGGCACCCTGGATCACAGCCAGTTGCTGACCGACCCGGAAGAAGCCGCCGACTTCGTCGCCAAGACCAAGGTCGATGCCCTGGCCATCGCCATCGGCACCAGCCACGGCGCCTACAAGTTCACCAAGCCGCCGACCGGGGACACCCTGTCGATCCAGCGTATCAAGGAAATCCACGCCCGCATCCCCGACACCCACCTGGTGATGCACGGCTCGTCGTCCGTTCCGCAGGAATGGCTGAAAATCATCAACGAGTACGGTGGCGACATCAAGGAAACCTACGGCGTGCCGGTCGAGGAAATCGTCGAAGGCATCAAGTACGGCGTGCGCAAGATCAACATCGATACCGACCTGCGCCTGGCTTCCACCGGCGCGATCCGCGAGTTCATGGCGAAAAACCCGAGCGAGTTCGACCCGCGCAAGTACCTGGCGAAAACCGTCTCCGCCATGCGTGACGTCTGCATCGCCCGCTACGAAGCGTTCGGCACCGCCGGCAACGCCTCGAAGATCAAGCCGATCTCGCTGGAAGACATGTACCTGCGTTACGCCAAGGGCGAGTTGAACCCGAAGGTCAACTGAGCCTGATGACGCGGCAGGGCCTACGGCCCTCACCGCCGGCTGAAAACGAAAATGCCCGTATCGCGAGATACGGGCATTTTCCGTTGGGGCGCTCTTCCAATGCACCCGCCACCGTAGGGTGGGCTTCAGCCCACCGCCTGCGAATCACTCCGCATCGCGTAGACCCGCCCGGAGAGGCCCGCGCCCGCCAACACCCGACCCGATTCGCTGTAAAAGTTCATAGCGATCCGCGCAACAGTCTGTCGCCGAATCCACGGATTTACATAGGTGACTAAGCAGTTCTATAAAGGATCTGCGACAACCTGTCGCACCCATCGACAGTCAGGAGACGCCGCTATGACCGTAACCGTGACCGAGCGTGACGACCAGCACAAATCCCGCGAAAGCCTGGCCCTGGGCAAACGCACCTGGGACGTGCATCAACAGGGCGAGCTGGTCGGTATCTTCCATACCGAAAGCGAAGCATTGAACTACCGCAACGAGCTGGAGCAAGGCGAACAACGCCGCCACGCCGCGGGCTGAACCGTCTTGTAGAAACGAGCGCGGGGCCGGGAATCGCTCCCTCGGCCCCGCGGCGTTTCCGGGCGACGCTCCCGGCTATTCCTCCGGCGCCATCACTTTCCAGATTTCCGTCGCGTACTGGCGGATCGTCCGGTCCGACGAGAACCAGCCGGTGCGCGCGGTATTCAGGGCCGCGGCCCGCCACCAGGCCTTCTGGTCGTGCCACAGCTCTTCGACCCGGCGCTGGGCGTTCCAGTAGGCGTCGAAGTCAGCGCAGACGTGGAAGGTGTCGTGCGCCATCAGACCATCGATCAGGCCGGTGTAGCGCGCCGGATCGTCCGGCGAGAACACCCCGCTGCGGATCGCGTGGAGCACCTCGCCCAGACGCGGCGACGCCGCCACCGAAGGCTCCGCCGAGAACTGCCCGCTTTGCTTGCGCGCCTGCACTTCGTCGGCGGTCATGCCGAAGATGAACATGTTGGCCGCGCCAATCTGCTCGGACATCTCCACGTTGGCGCCATCCAGGGTGCCGATGGTCAGCGCGCCGTTGAGCGCGAACTTCATGTTGCTGGTGCCCGACGCTTCCAGCCCGGCGGTGGAAATCTGCTCGGAAAGATCCGCCGCCGGGATGATCCGCTCGGCCAGGCTGACGTTGTAGTTGGGCAAAAACACGACCTTGAGCAGGCCGCGCACGGTGGGGTCGTCGTTCACCGTGCGGGCGATGTCGTTGGCCAGCTTGATGATCAGCTTGGCCTGGTGATAGCTGGCCGCCGCTTTGCCGGCGAAGATCTTCACGCGTGGCACCCATTGGGTGTGCGGCTCGGCGCGGATCGCCTGATACAGCGCCACGGTGTGCAGCAGGTTGAGCAGTTGCCGCTTGTACTCGTGGATGCGCTTGATCTGCACGTCGAACAGCGCGTGCGGGTCGATGTAGAGTCCCAGGCGCTCCTGCACCAGCCCGGCGAGCAGCTGCTTGTTGTGCAGCCGCTGTTCGGCGAAGCGCTTGCGGAAGGCGGCCTTGTCGGCGAAGGGTTCGATCAGGCGCAACGAGGTCTCCGGCGTATCCAGCAGCCTCTCGCCGACCGATTCCACCAGCAGCGCGGTGAGCTGCGGGTTGCTCTGGTACAGCCAGCGGCGGAAGGTGATGCCGTTGGTCTTGTTGCTGATCCGCTCCGGATAGAGCTTGTGCAGGTCGGCGAACACCGTGCTGCGCATCAGATCGGTGTGCAGCGCGGAGACGCCGTTCACGCAATGCGAGCCGAGGAACGCCAGGTTGCCCATGCGCACGCGGCGCCCGTTGCCCTCCTCGATCAGCGAGATCGAGCGCAGCAGGTCGAAGTCGTGGATGTCCTTCGCCCGCAACGCGTCGATGTGATAGGCGTTGATCAGGTAGATGATCTGCATGTGGCGCGGCAGCAGGCGATCCATCAGGCCGACCGACCAGGTCTCCAGCGCCTCGGGCAACAACGTGTGGTTGGTGTACGAGAGCGTGCCGACGGTCAGCTCCCAGGCCTTGTCCCAGGCGATGCCGTGGACATCCACGAGCACCCGCATCAGCTCCGGCACGGCGATCGCCGGGTGGGTGTCGTTGAGCTGGATCGAGGCGAACTCGGGCAGGTTGAGCAAGGTGCCGCGCTGCTTCAGGTGACGGCGAATCAGGTCCTGCAGCGACGCGGAAACGAAGAAATACTCCTGGCGCAGGCGTAGTTCCTGACCCGCTTCGGTGCTGTCGGCCGGATAAAGCACCCGCGAGATGCTTTCCGCGCGGGTTTCCTCGACCACCGCACCGATGTGATCGCCGGCGTTGAAGCGATCCAGGTGCAGCTCGCTTTCGGCACGCGCGCGCCACAAACGCAGGGTGTTCACGCTGACGCCGCGCCAGCCGACGATCGGCGTGTCGTAGGCGATCGCCCGTACCGCCTCGCCCGGACTCCACTTCTGCCGCTGCTCGCCACTGTCGTCGACGATATTGGCGATGCTGCCGCCGAAGCCGATCAGATAGCTGACTTCTGGGCGCTCGAATTCCCAGGGGTTGCCGAAATCCAGCCAGGTTTCGGTCTGTTCCTGCTGCCAGCCGTCGACGATGGCCTGGCGGAACAACCCGTGTTCATAGCGAATGCCGTAGCCGTGCGCGGCCACGCCGAGGGTCGACATGCTTTCCATGAAGCACGCCGCTAACCGGCCGAGGCCGCCGTTGCCGAGCGCGGCGTCCGGCTCCAGGCTGCGAATGCGGTCGAGGTCGACGCCCAGGTCATGCAGCGCCGTGCGCGCCACTTCGAGCAGCCCGAGGTTGCTCAGGCTGTCGATCAGCAGCCGTCCGATGAGGAACTCCAGCGAGAGGTAATAGACCCGTTTCTGGCCCTGTCGGTAGATGTTGCGGGTGTGATCCATCCAGTGGTCGACCAGGCGATCGCGCGCGGCCAGGGCAATCGCCTCGAACCAGTCATGGTCGAAGGCATGTTCGGGGTCTTTGCCCACCGAATAGGTCAGCTTGGACAGGACGGAGGCGCGGAAGGCGGCCACCTCGTCGGCTGAAACCTGTTTCTCCTGAGTCATCGGCTAAGGACCTCACTGTGAACGTTGTGGAATGCATTCCCTGCGGCGACGGAGCCTCAGGCTTCCGTGGATTCCTTTCCCGGCACGTCCGAGCACTCTAGCTCGGACCTCGGCGCGGCGCGAACGCCATGCAGGGGGACTGGCAAAAAAGCTGGGCATCGCTATGATCGCGCGCCCACCGGTATAACCCATGAGCAAGGCCATGAAACGCATCCCCATCGCCAATGCCGACGTCGATCGTCTCGAGACCTGGGTCAAGTACCAGAAGGGTCTGTGCGACGACTGTCACGCGACCTGCTGCACGCTCCCGGTGGAAGCGCGCATCGGTGATCTGGTGCGCATGCAACTGGTGGACCAGTTCGAGGTCGACGAGCCGCCGCGGCAGATCGCCCGGCGCCTGATGAAGGAAGGCAGCGTCGAGCACTTCAACCAGAAGAGCGGCCTGTTCACCCTAACCCGCCTGGCGAGCGGCGACTGCCTGTATCTGGACCGGCTCAGCCGGCGCTGCACAATCTACGAGCGACGCCCGGACACCTGCCGCAATCATCCGCAGGTCGGCCCGCGGCCGGGACACTGCGCCTGGCAGGCCCGCCGCTGACGGCCGTATCAGGACCCTGTGGCGCGTGAGCCGTCCTGATCGACGCTGGGGATCGGCCCGTTGTCGTCGCTGCCGGACTTGCCCGGCAGGCTCGGGGAGGTGCGGTCGCCGTCCTGCGGGTCGACGCCCGGCGCGCTCGGGCTGCCGCTCTGCGTATCGACCCCGGGCTCCGGGTAGACGCCCTGCTGGCGATCCTTGCTGTCCAGCGGGCTGCGGGCGCCGCTGTCCGGATGGGTCGGACCGGTGTTGTCGGCGAAGGCGGCGGTGGCGAACAGCCCGGCCAGGGTGAGGACCGCGATTCTGTGCATGCGCATGATGTCTCTCCGAAGGTGGCTACCTTCGTTCGAGCCGAGCCGGCGCGGGTGGTTCAGCGCGAAGGACCGATGGATGCAGCCGCGCGCCGGGTGCGCTGGGTCAGCCACCGCGCAGAGCTTTGAGGCTCAGGCCAACCGGCTGTGCAGCGCGCGGCCGTTTTCGGGCATCGCCACCGCCTGCTGCAACGGCAGCTCGACGCTGAACAGCGAGCCCTCGCCGACGCAACTGCGCACCGTGATGTTGCCGCCATGGGCCCTGACGATCTGTTTCGCGATGAACAGGCCCAGGCCCAGCCCAGCGACCTTGTCGGGGCTGCCGACCCGCTCGAACTGGCTGAAGATGCGCGCCTGGTCGGACTCCGAGATGCCGATGCCCTGATCCTCGACCTGCAGCAGCACCGATGCGTCGCTCGCCTTCACGCGGATCGTCACCGGCTTCTGCCGGCCATAGCGCATGGCGTTGGTCAGCAGGTTGGCCACCACCTGCTCGATGCGGAACTCGTCCCAGTAACCCATCACCGGCCCGCTGATGTCTCGGTGAACCTCGTAGCCCGCCTGCGCCATCTGCGCTTCGAAATTGTCCACCACCTTGTTCGCCAGCGCGGCCAGGTCGATCAGATCGGGGCGGATCGACAGCTTGCCGGTGCGGATGCGGCTGACATCGAGCATGTCGTCGATCAGGCGGATCAGCGCGCGGACCTGCCGCTCGTCCTTCTCCACCATGCCGCGCAGCCGGTCGGGCTCGAAGGCGCCGAGGTTGCCCCGATCGAGGTACAGCCGGCGCAGTTGCACCTCAAGGATCAGGGTGTTCAACGGCGTCTTCAGCTCGTGGGAAACCATCGACATGAAATCGTCGCGCATGCGCACCGCGTGCTGCAGCTCGACCTGCGTCTGCCGCAACTCGCCGAGCAGGACCTCCTGCTCGTGTCGGCTGCGCTCCAGCGCGCTGAGCTGGACGCGCAGCGTCTTGCGCTGGCGGTACAACTCGACGAAGACGTTGACCTTGCTGCGCACGGCCATCGGGTCCAGCGGTTTGTAGAGGAAATCCACCGCGCCGCTTTCGTAACCCTTGAACGCGTAGTTCAGCTCGCGCCCGGCGGCGCTGACGAAAACGATCGGGATGTGCCGGGTACGCTCGGCGCCGCGCATCATCTCGGCGAGCTGGAAGCCGTCCATTCCAGGCATCTGCACGTCGAGAATCGCCAGCGCGAATTCGTGCCGCAGCAGCAGCTCCAGGGCATCCTCGCCCGAATCGGCCTTGAATACCTCGATGTCTTCGCTGCGGATCAATGCGTCGAGCGCCAGCAGGTTCTCCGGCAGGTCGTCGACGATCAGCAGTTTGGCTGGCTCCATTTCCGGCAGCATGTTCAGCGGTCCATTCGAAGCAGTAGTTGGCGAATGCCGGCGAGCGGCAGCACGTAGTCGGGTTGGAACAGTTTGAGCGCCGAACGCGGCATGGTATCGGCGAGCGCCTCGGTGGGTTCCTGCACGATGGTCAGACCGCCGTAGCGGGCGATGCTGTGCAGGCCCTCGGCGCCGTCCGAATTGGCCCCGGTAAGGAGGATTCCGGCCAGCTGATCCCCCCAGACGTCCGCGGCGCTGTCGAACAATACGTCAATCGACGGTCTCGCGTAATGCACCCGTGGATCGACGCTGAGGCTGAAGGTGCGATCCATCTCCACCTGCAGGTGATATCCCGGCGGGGCGAAATACAGATGACCGGGCTTCGGCCGGTCCTTGTCGCGGGCCTCGTCCACCTGCAACGCGCAGAGCCGCTGGAAAATTTCGACGATCTGGCTGGGATGGTTCTCCGGCACATGCTGGACCACGATCAGCGGCAGGCCGAAGTCCTCGGGCATGTCGCGCAGTATTTGGCTGAGGGCGTCCAGGCCACCGGCGGACATGCCGATGACAACCGCCTGAACGCGCGTGGCACGCTGCGAGAGGGTCGGGCTCATAGCTTGCGAAACACCCGTTCGCGCTTCGACACGGGCTCGAACTGCTCGGCGAAACTGGTGAAGTCGAGGCTCTCCTTGCTGCCCAGGCCAAGGAACCCCCGGTGCCCGAGCGACTCGTGGAACAGGCCGATGGCGCGGTCCTGGAGCGCGCGGTCGAAGTAGATCAGCACGTTGCGGCAGGAAATGAACTGGGTCTCGGCGAACACGCTGTCGGTGGCCAGACTGTGGTCGGCGAAGGTCACGTGCTCGCGCAGCGACTTGTCCATCAGCACCGCGTCATAGGCGGCGGTGTAGTAATCGGAGAACAGCCGCTTGCCGCCGGCCTTCTGGTAGCTCTCGGTGTAGGCGCGGATGCTGTCCAGGGTATAGACGCCCTGGCGCGCGCGCTCCAGCGACTGCGGGTTGATGTCGGTGGCGTAGATCAGGCTGCGTTCCAGGAGCCCCTCTTCCTTGAGCAGGATCGCCATCGAGTAGACCTCCTCGCCCGTGCTGCAGCCGGCGATCCAGATCTTCAGCGACGGGTAGGTGCGCAATAGCGGCACCACCTGGGTACGCAGCGCCAGGTAATACGCCGGATCGCGGAACATCTCGCTGACCGGGATGGTGAGATACTGCAGCAGCGCCATGAACGCCTGCGGGTCGTGCAGGATCTTGCCCTGAAGTTCGGACACGCTGCTGCAGCCGATGGTCCGCAGCGCCTGTACCACGCGCCGCTTCAGCGAGGCCATGGCGTAGTTGCGGAAGTCGTAGCTGTACCGCAGGTAAACCGCTTCGATCAGCAGGCGAAGCTCGATTTCCAAGGCGCGCTCGGGCATCGACTAGAAGACCTCCAGCTTGGGCAGCCAGACGCGGATCAGCGAGAACAGCCGGTCCAGCTCGATGGGCTTGGCAAGATAGTCGTTGGCGCCGGCGCGCAGGCAGCGATCCTGGTCGTCCTTCATCGCCTTGGCGGTCACCGCGATGATCGGCAGGCGGGCGAAACGCGGGTCCTTGCGGATCTCGGTCATCGCTTCGTAGCCGTCCATCTCCGGCATCATGATGTCCATCAGCACGAGGTCAATTTCCTCGTCTTCCTGCACCTTGCTCACCGCCTCCAGGCCGTTGCGGGCGATTTCCACCACAGCGCCCTTTTGCTCCAGCGCACTGCTCAGGGCGAAGATGTTGCGCACGTCGTCGTCGACCAGGAGGATCTTGCGGCCCTCGAAGGCACGGTCGCGGTTGCGCACGGTCTTGAGCATCTTCTGCCGTTCCAGCGGCATGTTCGCTTCGACCTTGTGCAGGAACAGGGTCACCTCGTCGAGCAACCGCTCCGGCGAGCGCGCACCCTTGATGATGATCGAGCGCGAGTACTTGAGCAGCTCGGTTTCCTCGTCGCGGGTCAGGCTGCGGCCGGTGTAGACGATCACCGGCGGGAAGGATTGGATATCCTCCTCGGCCATCCGCGCCAGCAGCTCGTTGCCGTCGATGTCCGGCAGCTTGAGGTCGATGATCATGCAGTCGAAGGTGTTGCGGTGCAGCTCGTCGAGGGCCTCGGTGCCGCGCGCGACGGCGGTGATCTCGATGTCGTCGTCCTCGATCAGGCGGGTCACGCTTTCGCGCTGGAGGTCGTCGTCCTCCACCAGCAGGATGCGTTTGACCTTCTGCTCCAGCTTGGCTTCCAGGCGCAGGAACACGTCCTTCATCTGCTCGCGCGACACCGGCTTGGTGGCATAGCCCACCGCGCCCATGTGCATCGCCGCTTCCTGGCGATCCTCGACGGAGACGATGTGTACCGGGATGTGCCGGGTGTTGGGATTTTCCTTGAGTCGCTCGAGGACGGTGAGCCCGGAGTGATCCGGCAGGCGCATGTCGAGCAGGATGGCGTCGGGCTGGAACTGCAGCGCCAGGTCGTAGCCGGCGTCGGCGGCATGCGCCACCAGGCAGTTGTACTTCAGCTCGTGGGCCAGGTCGAAAAGGATTTTCGCGAACTGCGGCTCGTCCTCGATGATCAGCACGGTGCGCCCTTCGCGGGTGAAGTCGTCGCGATCGTCGGGGAAGGTGAGCGCTGGCAGAGGCGGCGCGGCGGGTTTGGCCAGCGGCTGCAACGGCAGACGCTCGGCGACGGGCATACTGGCGACGCTGGGCTGTGGCGCGTTCGCCGACTCTTGCGTAGCGCCCTGGTATTCGATCGGCAGCAGCAGGGTGAAGGTGCTGCCCTTGCCCTCCTCGCTGACCACGCCGACGGTGGCGCCGAGCATGCGCGCCAGCTCGCGGGAGATCGACAGGCCGAGGCCGGTGCCGCCATGGCGGCGGTTGGTGGTGCCGTCGGCCTGGCGGAAGGCCTCGAAGATGATCGATTGCTGCTCGGCGCGGATGCCGATGCCGCTGTCGATTACGTCGAACGCCACGTGCTCGTCGTCCTGCTTGCGAATGCGCAAGGTGACGGCGCCCTTGTCGGTGAATTTGAAGGCGTTCGACAGCAGGTTCTTGAGGATCTGCTCCAGGCGCTGCGAATCGGTGAACACGGAGGCCGGCACGCCCTCTTCGAACTGGATGTGGAAATCCAGCTTCTTCTGCTCGGCCAGCGGCTGGAACAGGTTGCTGAGATTCTCGCCGAGGCGGGCCAGCCCGGTCGGCTCGAGGTGCATATCCAGCTTGCCGGCTTCGACCTTCGACAGATCGAGGATGTCGTTGATCAGGGTGAGCAGGTCGTTGCCGGCCGAATAGATGGAACTGGCGAACTTGACCTGCTCTTCGCTGAGGTTGCCGTGGGTGTTGTCGGCGAGCAGCTTGGCCAGGATCAGCGAGCTGTTCAGCGGCGTGCGCAGTTCGTGAGACATGTTGGCGAGGAATTCGGACTTGTAGCGACTGGCGCGCTGCAGCTCCTCGGCGCGTGCCTCCAGCAGCAACTGAGCCTGGTGCAGGTCGCGGTTGCGCTCGTTGAGCTGGTCGCGGTGCTGCTCCAGTGCCTGGGCCTGGTCGGAAAGCTGTTCGTTAGTCTGCTCCAGCTCGGCCTGCTGGGCCTCCAGGCTGGCCTGGGATTCGCGCAGTGCGCAGGACTGTTCCTCCAGCTCCTCGTTGGCGCTGCGCAGCTCTTCCTGCTGAACCTGCAACTCCTCGTTGAGCGACTGGGTCTCGGCCAGCGCGCGTTGCAGGCGCTGCCGGTAGCTGGCGGCGGCTAGCGCCGAGCCGACGTTGCCGGCGAGCAGCGCGAGCAGCTCGCCGTCCTTTTCCTCCAACGGACGCAGGAAGCCCAGCTCGATCACGCCCTTGAGCTCGCCGCTGTCCTCCACCGGGAAGATCAGCACGGAGCGTGCGAGGCTGTCACCGAGGGACGAATTCACCCGCAGGTAATTCTCCGGCAGCGACTCGAGGGCCATCGGCTGGCGATCCACCGCCACCTGCCCGACCAGGCCCTCGCCGAACGCCAGTTCCGTCCTCTGCCTGAGCTGATCCTGGCTGAACGCATAGGCGGAGACGCGCCTCAGGCGCTTGTCGTCGACCACGTAAAGCGCTCCCACGACCATGCCCAAGTAGCGGGCGAGGAAGCCCAACGTGCTGTCGCCCAGCTGATTCATGCTCAACTGGCCGATCAACTCTTCGGCCAGCAGCGTCTGCCCGGAGCGGAACCAGGCCTGCTGCTGCAGTTTCTCGGCGTGCGCCGACTGGGTCGCCAGTGCCTCGTCGTAGGTGCGCGACAGTTGCATCAGCTCGCGGCGACCCATGAAGGCGAGGAAGCCGCTGATCAGCAGGTTGAGCAGGATGACGCCGCCGACACCGAAGATCGTGACCTTCTGCGCCGTCTCGGTACGCTCCTGACGCAGTTGACTCTCGGTCGCCAGGATGTCGCTGAAGATCACCCGGATGGAATCGGTTAGGCGCTTGCCGTACAGGTCCTTGAGCTGCTGAACGTAAGAATCGTCGCCTTGCCGGCGCAGGCTGATCATGCGCGCGGAAAAATCCATCCACTGCTGTTGCAGTTGCTCGATCTTGACGATTCGGTTGACCTGAACCGGGTTGTCCGCAACCAGCTCCTTGAGCAGCGTGGACTTGCTGACGAATTCGTTGCGCGCCCGCTGGTAGGGCTCAAGGAATATCTCGTCATCGGTGATCAGGTAGCCGCGCAGGCCGGTTTCCATGTCGATCACCAGCTTCAGCGTTTCGTTGGACTCGGCGATGACGCGATCGGTGTGCTCCACCCAGCGGCTGACGTCGAGGAGATAGAAGATAATCGCGATGAAAAACAGCGAGCTGAGGATACCCATGCCGAGCGGCAGGGATACGTTGCGGCCGAGAATACGGCGGAAGGCCTTCTCGTCGATGGGCGATGTTCTGTTCATGTTCGCTTCCCTAGCAACTGAAATGGCACGGAAGTTCTGCGACTCCCTCTGATTCGCGAGGCCGGCATGGTAAACCAGTGCGCACAACCGGACTATTCCGAATGCCGGATCGAATCTGCTTTAGTCCGATGCGAGGCAGGGAAGGTTCAGTAACCGGAAATTTTAGGACGATCTCCGCGACATCGCGGCAAAGCGCGACGCTTTACCCGCAGCCGGCGCCTTGCACGCCGGCTCCCGTGCATCGGCTCAGCGCCGCGCGATGACCCAGACGGCGTGGATGATGCCGGGGATGTAGCCAAGCAGCGTGAGCAGGATGTTCAGCCAGAACGCCCCGCCGAAGCCGACTTGGAGGAAGACTCCGAGCGGTGGCAACAGGATGGCGATGATGATGCGGATAAGGTCCATTGCAGGTACTCCATGATGGGCGTTGGGCTTACCGGACAATCGACCCGAGGCGCCTGCGACGGTTCACTGCGCACACCGCTTCGCTTCGCGCGGACATAAAAAAACGCCCCGAAGGGCGTTCATTCGCGGCGTCCGGCACTCAGTTGAGCGTGCCTTCACCGGCCGACTGCATACGCGACAGCTCTTGCGCGTAGAGCGCGTCGAAGTTCACCGGGGCCAGCATCAGCGCCGGGAACGAGCCACGGGTGACCAGGCTGTCCAGGGTTTCGCGGGCATACGGGAAGAGGATGTTCGGGCAGAACGCGCCGAGCGTGTGGCTCATCGAGCCGGCGTCCAGGTTCTTGATCAGGAAGATACCGGCCTGCTGCACTTCGGCGATGAAGGCGGTTTCTTCACCGTTCTTCACGGTGACCGAGAGGGTCAGCACGACTTCGTGGAAGTCGCCTTCCAGCGGCTTCTGGCGGGTGTTGAGGTCCAGCGCGACGCTCGGCGTCCAGTCCTGACGGAAGATTTCCGGGCTCTTGGGCGCTTCGAAGGAGAGGTCGCGCACATAGATGCGCTGCAGAGAAAATTGCGGGTTCTGAGCGTCCTGGGCGGCGCCGTTGGTGGTTTCTTCAGTCATGGCAGAGCCTTGTGAGTTACGACAGTGGAAATCAGCCCTTGAGCAAGGCGTCGAGTTTGCCGGCGCGCTCCAGAGCGAAAAGATCGTCGCAGCCACCCACGTGGGTGCTGCCGATCCATATCTGCGGTACCGAGGTGCGGCCGGCCTTGCGGGTCATCTCGGCACGCAACGCGGCGTCGCGCTCCACGCCGATTTCCTCGAAGGCGACACCCTTGCGCTCGAGCAACTGCTTGGCGCGGATGCAGTACGGACACCAGGGTGTGGTGTAAATGACGATCTTCGACATATCACTTGACCAGGGGCAGGTTGTCTCCGCGCCAGCTGGAGATACCGCCGGACAGCTTGACGGCGTTGAAGCCGAGTTTCTTCAGCTCGCTGCAGACGGTTCCGGAATGCTGGCCCATGGCGTCGACCACGATGAGGGTCTTGGACCTGTGCTTTTCCAGCTCGGCCACGCGGTTGACCACCTTGTCGTGAGGAATGTTCAGCGCATCGACCACGTGCCCAGTGTCGAACTCCTTCTTGACGCGAACGTCCAACACCACGCCCTCGCCACTGTTGACCAGCGAAGTCAGCTCGCGATTGCTCAGGCTGCGGCCGCCGCGGCGCGACTCGTTGAGGATCAGGGCGATCAGCAGCACGACGAACAGGCTGGCAAGCACGTAGTGGTTAGTGGCGAATTCAATCAGCTTGGCGAGCATCAATAGGTTCCAGGGCGGTAAAATGCCGGCCAGTATACACAGCACCCCGAGCCGGCCGAAACCTGCCGAACCGTGACGCGAAACCAAGCGGCCCCGCAGAATGCCGGGCCCGCCGTCACTGCCACGGCCGACGATTTTCGATGGCAACTGCCCAGCGCGGCCACCCCGCCGCAACGAATGGAAAATTTCAGGAAGCCTTTCATGAGCGCAACGCCCAAACCCCTGGTTCTGATCATCCTGGACGGCTTCGGTCACAGCGACAGCCCTGACTCCAACGCCGTGCTCGCCGCGCGCAAGCCGGTCCTCGACGGCCTGGTGGCAAGCCAGCCGAACGGCCTGATTTCCGGCAGCGGCATGGACGTCGGCCTGCCCGACGGACAGATGGGCAACTCCGAAGTCGGCCACATGAACCTGGGCGCCGGCCGCGTCGTGTATCAGGACTTCACCCGCGTGACCAAGGCGATCCGCGACGGCGACTTCTTCGAGAACCCGGCGATCTGCACCGCCGTGGACAAGGCTGTCGGCGCGGGCAAGGCCGTGCACATCCTCGGCCTGCTCTCCGACGGCGGCGTACACAGCCACCAGGATCACCTGGTCGCCATGGCCGAACTGGCCGCGCGTCGCGGTGCCGAGAAGATCTACCTGCACGCCTTCCTCGACGGCCGGGACACCCCGCCGCGCAGCGCCCAGGCCTCCATCGAACTGCTGGACGCCACCTTCGCGCACCTGGGCAAGGGCCGCATCGCCACGCTGATCGGGCGCTATTTCGCGATGGACCGCGACAACCGCTGGGACCGCGTGCAGCAGGCCTACGACCTGATCGTCGACGGCAAGGCGCAGTTCACCGCCGACACCGCGGTCGCCGGCCTCGAGGCCGCCTACGCCCGCGAGGAGAGCGACGAATTCGTCAAGGCCACCGCCATCGGTGCGCCGGCGCCGGTGGAAGACGGCGATGCGGTGGTCTTCATGAACTTCCGCGCCGACCGCGCCCGCGAGCTCAGCCGCGTGTTCGTCGAACCCGACTTCAAGGACTTCCCCCGTGCGCGCCAGCCGAAACTGGCCGGCTACGTGATGCTGACGCAGTACGCCGCCAGCATCGACGCACCCAGCGCCTACAAGCCGGAAGCGCTCACCAACGTGCTCGGCGAGTACCTGGCGAAGAACGGCAAGACCCAGCTGCGCATCGCCGAGACCGAGAAGTACGCCCACGTCACCTTCTTCTTCTCCGGCGGCCGCGAAGAGCCCTATGAAGGCGAAGAGCGCATCCTGATCCCGTCGCCGAAAGTCGCCACCTACGACCTGCAACCGGAGATGAGCGCTCCCGAGGTCACCGACCGCATCGTCGAGGCCATCGAGAACCAGCGCTACGATGTCATCGTGGTCAACTACGCCAACGGCGACATGGTCGGCCATACCGGCGTGTTCGAAGCCGCAGTGAAAGCCGTGGAATGCCTCGACACCTGCGTCGGCCGCATCGCCGCCGCGCTGGACAAGGTCGGCGGCGAAGCGCTGATCACCGCCGACCACGGCAACGTCGAGCAAATGAAGGACGCAGGCACCGGCCAGGCGCACACCGCGCATACCTGCGAGCCGGTGCCCTTCATCTATGTCGGCAAGCGCAAGCTGCACATCCGCGAAGGCGGCGTGCTGGCCGACGTCGCGCCGACCATGCTGACGCTGATGGGCCTGCCGATTCCGGCGGAGATGACCGGCACCTCGATCATCACCCTGGACTGATGCCGTCGCGGCCGACACCGCGTCTTTTCGCGGTGTCCGGCCCGCGGCTTGAACCAAGGCGTCCGCGCCGTCCTGGCACCTGTTCACGATTTCGCGAGCTGGAGCGTTATAAGGGCAAGGGGCCCCGCAAAAACACATGAGGAAGCGGAGTTACGAGTGGTAAATGAGCATCCGAACTTGTTTTTGACGCAGTAACGCCAACGTACAGCAGATCGTGAACAGGTTCTTAGGCATACTAACCTCCACTTCTATCCCGGTATCGCTGCACTCCATGCTCCGCATCCTGACCCTCCTGCTTGCCACCCTGTTGCTGAGCCCGGCGTTCGCCGACCAGCGCGCCGAAACCCAGCAACAGCTGGAGGCGGCGCGCAAGGACGTCGCCGAGCTGAAAAAGCTTTTGGAGAAAGTGCAGCAGGAAAAAAGCGGCGTGCAGAAGCAACTGCGCAGCACCGAAACGGAGATGGGCGAGCTGGAAAAGCAGGTCAGGCAGCTCGAAGAGGAGATGCGCAAGAGCCAGGACGAGCTCAAGCGCCTCGACGAAGAGAAAAAAAAACTCCAGGACGCACGCCTTGAGCAGCAACGCCTGATCGGCATCCAGGCCCGCGCCGCCTATCAGAGCGGTCGCCAGGAATACATCAAGCTGCTGCTCAACCAGCAGAATCCGGAGAAATTCGCCCGTACCCTGACCTATTACGACTACCTCAGCCAGGCCCGTCTCGAACAGCTCACCGCGTTCAACGAGACGCTGCGCCAACTGGCCAACGTCGAGAGCGACATCGCCGCGCAAAACGCCCAGCTCAACGAGCAGAAGGACGGCCTCGACAGTCGTCGCGAGCAACTGGTTCAGGTCCGCAAGGAGCGCCAGGAAGCCCTGGCCAAGCTGAATCAGGATTATTCGACCAAGGACCGCAGCCTCAAGGCCCGCGAGCAGGAGCAGGCCGAACTCGGCCAGGTGCTCAAGACCATCGAGGAAACTCTCGCCCGCCAGGCCCGTGAGGCCGAGCAGGCGCGTCAGCAGGCGCTTGCCGAGCAACGCCGCCAGGAAGCCCTGGCCCGCGAGCAGCCCAAGGGCGCGCCGAACAGAACGCCCAGCGCCCCGAGCGGACCGCTGGTGTCCAGCGCCGGGGCCAACTACGGCGGCCCGTTCGGCAGTGCCCGTGGCAAGCTGCCCTGGCCGGTGGACGGACGCATCGTGGCACGCTATGGCACTCCGCGCGGCGACGACGCTCGAACCAAGTGGGACGGCGTACTGATCGGCGCCAGTGCCGGCAGCCAGGTCCGCGCGGTGCATGGCGGCCGCGTGGTGTACGCCGACTGGTTGCGTGGCGCCGGGCTTCTGGTCATTCTCGACCATGGCTCGGGCTATCTCAGCCTGTACGGCCACAACCAGAGTTTGCTGAAAAGTGCCGGCGACATCGTCAAGGCCGGCGAGCCGATCGCCACCGTCGGCACCAGCGGGGGCCAAGAAACCCCCGCGCTGTATTTCGCCATCCGCCAGCAGGGCCGCCCCAGCGACCCCACGCAATGGTGCCGCGCGCAGGGTTAGCGCGTTCATTACCTTGGAGTTCGACATGCTGCACGTGCGCCATCTGCTTCGCCCCACCTCGCTCGCCCTGGCCCTTTCGCTCATCGCGGGCAGTGGCGGCGCCTGGGCGCAACAGCCTCCGGCCTCGATGGCGCCGGCGCCGATGCCTGCCACGCCGGCCGCGCAGGCCAAGGCGCCGCTGCCGCTGGACGAGCTGCGAACCTTCGCCGAGGTGCTCGACCGCATCAAGGCGGCCTACGTCGAGCCGGTGGACGACAAGACCCTGCTGGAAAACGCCATCAAGGGCATGCTCAGCAACCTCGATCCGCACTCCGCCTACCTCGATCCGCAGGAGTTCGAGGAACTGCAGGAAAGTACCAGCGGCGAATTCGGCGGTCTGGGCATCGAGGTCGGTGTCGAGGACGGCTTCATCAAGGTGGTCTCGCCGATCGACGACACTCCAGCGTCCAAGGCCGGCATCGAGGCCGGCGACCTGATCGTGAAGATCGACGGGCAGCCGACCAAGGGCCTGTCGATGATGGATGCCGTGGACAAGATGCGCGGCAAGCCGGGCAGCAAGATATCCCTGACCCTGGTGCGTGGCGAGGGCGGCAAGCCGTTCGACGTCGAACTGGCGCGCGCGGTGATCAAGGTGCAGAGCGTGAAGAGCCAGTTCCTCGAGAAGGGCTACGGCTACGTGCGTATCACCCAGTTCCAGATCAACACCGGCGAGGAAGTCGGCAAGGCGCTGGCCAAGCTGCGCAAGGACAACAACGGCAAGCTCAAGGGCTTGGTCCTCGACCTGCGCAACAACCCTGGCGGCGTGCTGCAGTCGGCTGTCGAGGTGGCCGATCATTTCCTCACCGACGGACTGATCGTCTACACCAAGGGCCGCATCGCCAACTCCGAGCTGCGCTTCTCCGCCGATCCAGCCGATGCCAGCGAAGGCGTACCGCTGGTGGTACTGATAAACGGTGGTAGCGCCTCGGCGGCAGAAATCGTCGCCGGCGCCCTGCAGGACCACAAACGCGGCGTGCTGATGGGCACCGACAGCTTCGGCAAGGGCTCGGTGCAGACCGTGCTACCGCTGAACAACGACCGCGCGCTGAAGCTCACCACCGCGCTGTATTTCACCCCCAACGGCCGCTCGATCCAGGCCCAGGGCATCGTCCCCGACATCGAAGTGGCTCGCGCCAAGGTGACCCCGGAGGGCGACGGCGAGACCTTCAAGGAAGCCGATCTTGCCGGTCACCTGGGCAACGGCAACGGCGGCGCGGACAAGCCCAGCGGGCATCCGAGCAAAACCGAACCGCGCCTGCAGGACGACGACTACCAGCTGAATCAGGCGCTGAACCTGCTCAAGGGCCTGAACCTCACCCGCAGCAAGTAAGCCGGTGCGGGCCTGGCTGCTGCTCCTGCTGCTGGGCGTTTTCGGCCTGGCGCAGGCCGAGCAGGCGAACCCGCCGCCAGGCAAGCGTCCGCGCCTGGCGCTGATCATCGACGACCTCGGGCAGAATCCGCCACGTGACCGCCGCGTGCTGGCCCTGCCCGGTCCGGTCGCGCTGTCCATCCTCCCCGACACCCCGCACGCACGCGAACTGGCACTGGCCGCGCACCGGGCCGGCAAGACCGTACTCCTGCACCTGCCGATGGACCCTGCCGGCGGGCCCTTCTCCTGGCATCCGCAGATGCCCTTACAAGAACTTCACGAGCGTCTCGACGCGGCGCTCGACGCCGTGCCCTACGCGCACGGCCTGAACAACCACATGGGCAGCCGGATGACCGCCGAAGCAGAGCCGATGGCCTGGCTGATGGGCGAGTTGCAGCGCCGCCACCTGATCTTCCTCGACAGCCGCACCAGCCCCGCCACCGTCGCCGCCGCCCAGGCGCAGAAGATCGGCCTGGCCAGCCTGTCGCGCGACGTTTTTCTCGATGACGATCCGAGCCCGCAGGCAGTCGCCCGACAGTTGGCCGCCGGCATTCAGCTGGCCCGCAAGCAGGGCTCGGCGGTGCTCATCGGCCACCCGCACCCGGATACCCTCGCGGTGCTCGAACGCGAGCTGCCGCGCCTGCGCGAACAGGGCATCGACTGGATCGGCATCGACCTTATGATCGCCGTGCGCGGCAATCGGGCGATGGCGGCGCATGGCAAGGGCGGGATCTATCGTTGAGCAGCGGCGCGCCGCGAAGAGCGCACAGGCGCCGTGGGATACGGGCGCGCATCGCCTGCGCGCCCGTGGCCACTACAGGTAGTTGTTGGTCGCGTCCTCGACGAAGCCATCGGCGCGCATGGCGTCCAGGGCTTTCTGCAGGCGCTCGACCACCTCGTCCGGGGTGTCCTTGTTCAGCGCCAGGTACAGCTCGGCGTCGTTGAAGCGCAACACGGTCTGCAGCCCGGTGGCGCCCTCCTGCTTGGCGATGTAGCGGCCGACCGGGTCGGTGGTGGCCCACAGGTCGATCTGCCCCTTGAGCAGCTTGCCGACATTCTCCTGATCGCGCAGGGCGTTGATCGGCTTCATCCCCTGGCTTTCCAGGTGCTGGCTGACCGCGTCGTTCTTGTAGGCGCCGAGCTTGTACTTTTCGGCCTCCTTGAGGCTGGCGACCTTGATCGTGCTGCCAGGCGCCGAGAGCAGTACCCAGCCGGTCTTGGCCAGCGGGCCGACCCACTTGAACAGCGGTTTGCGCTCGGGGGTATAGGTGGTCGAGAAGAGCCCGTAGTTGGGCTTGTCGAGGGCAAGGTTGTAGAGCCGATCCCAGGGGAAACGCAGGGTCAGGGTGTAGGCGATCCCGGCGCGCCTGAACATCTCCCGCACGATGTCGGCACTGATGCCGTCGATGCCGTCGTCGCGGGCGAAGTTCTTGTCGTCGATCGCCATGTTGAACGGCGGGAAGTTCTCGGTCAGCAGGACCACCTTGTAGTCGGCCGGCAGCTCGGCGCGTGCTGCCGAGGCCACCAGCAACAAGCTCAACGTCAACGTCCTTTGCAACGATTTCAGCATGTCAGCACTACTCCAGTGTCTGTCGCCGTGGCGTTTCATCATGAAGGCCAGGCATCGATTACAGGTAGCGACCCAGTATTTCGTCGACGAAACCCTCGGCCCGCATCCGCTCCAGCGTCGCTTGCAGTTTCTGCACCACCTCGTCCGGCACCTTCTTGTTGAGTGCCAGATAGAGCTGAGCGGTGTCGAAACGCAGCACCGTTTTCAGCCCGCTCACACCTTCCTGCCTGGCCAGGTAGCGGCCGGCCGGATCGCCAGTGGCCCAGAGGTCGATCTGGCCTTTCTCCAGCTTCCTGGCGTTTTCCTGGTCGCGCAGCACGGTGATTGGCTGCAGGCCCTTTTCCGCCAGGCGCTCGGCGATCGCGTCGCCCTTGTAGGCGCCGATCCGGTACTTCCCGGCCGCTTCCAGGCTGTCGACGCTGATCGGGCTGTCGCCGCGCGCCAGCAGGACCCAGTCGTCGGGACCGATGGGGCCGACCCACTTGAACGCGTCCTCCCGCTCCGGCAGGCGGGCGGTGACGAACACGCCGTAGTTGGGCTTCTCCTGGGCGAGCCTGTAGATGCGCTCCCAGGGGAAGCGCAGCGTCATGCTGTAGCGGATATCGGCACGCTTGAACATTTCGCGAACGATGTCCACGGCGATGCCGTTGATATTGCTCTCATGGGCGAAATTCTTCCCGTTGATCGCCATGTTGTACGGCGGGAAGTTTTCCGTGAGCAGAACGATGCTGTAGTACTTGTCGATTTCGGCGCGCGCGGTGCCGGCGAACAGTAGCAAGGTGCCGAGCAGCGGCAGCAATACGCGTTTGAGCATGATCTCTCGCAGAACGATGGAGTGGATGAAGGATATCCGCAGCCAGGGCGCGCACGCTGATCGACGGCAAAACGCTGACGCGCGAAAGGCTCGGGCAACGCCCGGTAGCATCGCCCCCGGCGTAGGGGCGATGACGGAAACGGTCAGCGTACGACGATACCGCGGCTGGCCAGGTATGCCTTGGCTTCGGGAACGGTGTATTCGCCGAAGTGGAAGATGCTCGCGGCGAGCACCGCAGCGGCCTTGCCTTCGAGAATCCCGGCGGCGAGGTGCTCGAGATTGCCGACGCCGCCCGAGGCAATCACCGGAATCCCGACCGCCTCGCTGATGGCGCGGGTGACGCCGAGGTCGTAGCCGCTCTTCACGCCGTCCTGATCCATGCTGGTGAGCAGGATCTCGCCGGCGCCGAGGTCTTCCATCTTCCTGGCCCAGGCCACCGCGTCCAGCCCCGTCGGCTTGCGCCCGCCATGGGTGAAGATTTCCCAGCGCGGTGTCTCGCCGGGCGCCGAGACGCGCTTGGCGTCGATGGCGACCACGATGCACTGCGAACCGAACCGCGAGGACGCCTCGCCGACGAACTCGGGGGTGAAGACCGCGGCGGTGTTGATGGAGACCTTGTCCGCTCCGGCATTGAGCAGGTTGCGAATGTCCTGCACCGTTCTGACGCCGCCCCCGACGGTGAGCGGGATGAACACCTGGCTGGCCATGCGTTCGACGGTGTGCAGCGTGGTGTCGCGGCCGTCGACGCTGGCGGTGATGTCGAGGAAGGTGATCTCGTCGGCACCCTGCTCATCGTAGCGGCGGGCGATTTCCACCGGATCGCCGGCGTCGCGGATGTTCTCGAACTGCACGCCCTTGACCACGCGACCGTTGTCGACGTCGAGGCAGGGGATGATGCGTTTAGCCAGTGCCATGGCGACTTCTCTCGTAGGGTGCGCCGTGCGCACCGGTAACCGTCAGCGGTTCGCGCAGCACAGGCGGCCCGCGCGCCCTACCTCAACTATCTAGCCCTTGAAGCCGTCGCAGAAGGCCTGCGCCTCGGCCACGTCCAGCGTGCCTTCATAGATGGCGCGACCGGTGATGGCGCCAACGATGCCCGGCGAGCGCGCCAGCAGCAGCTTCTCGATATCGCCCAGGTTGTGGATGCCGCCTGAGGCGATCACCGGAATGCGGCTGGCCGCGGCCAGGGCGGCGGTAGCCTCGACGTTGCAGCCCTGCATCATGCCGTCCTTGGCGATGTCGGTGTAGACGATCGCGGCGACGCCGTCGGCCTCGAAGCGCTTCGCCAGGTCGACCACCTGCAAGGCGCTGACCTCCGCCCAGCCGTCGGTGGCGACGAAGCCATCCTTGGCGTCCAGGCCGACGATGATCCGGCCGGGGAAAGCGCGGCAGGCTTCGCCGACGAATTCCGGCTGCTTGACCGCCTTGGTGCCGATGATCACGTAGCTCACGCCGGCCTTGATGTAGTGCTCGATGGTCTCCAGCGAACGGATGCCGCCACCGATCTGGATCGGCAGGTCGGGGTAGCGCCGGGCGATCGCCGCGACCACTTCGCCGTTGACCGGCTGGCCTTCGAAGGCACCGTTGAGGTCGACCAGGTGGAGGCGCCGGCAGCCGGCCTCGACCCACTTCGCGGCCATGCTCACCGGATCGTCGGAGAACACCGTGGAGTCGTCCATACGACCCTGGCGCAAGCGCACGCAGGCGCCGTCCTTCAAGTCGATTGCGGGGATGATCAGCATGTTTGTTCCTTCTTCGAAGGCACGCCGGGCAAGCGCTTCGGCGCTGCGAACCCGGGCGGCCCGGCAAGGGTAATCAGGGTTTCTCGAGCGCCCAGAGGTCGCTCTCGATGCTCTCGAAGCGGTCCTTGAGGTGCGCCTGCACGTCGAAGATCGCCTTGTTGTAGTAAAGCGGCGCCACCTCGCGGGCGAACAGATCGAGCACTTCCCGGGCTTCGAACGACCCCAGCTCCAGCTCGAAACGGTCCTCGAGAAAGCGCTTGAGCACCTCGACCGCGGCGCTTTCCTGGGCCGCGTCGAGTTGCAGGATCGGCGTTTTCGCCTTGCGCGCGGTGCTCACCAGCGGCCATCCCAGGCGGCGAAGTTCTGCAGCAACTGCAGGCCGTGGGTGTGGCTCTTCTCCGGGTGGAACTGCACGGCGAAGCGCGAGCCGTCGGCCAGTGCAGCGGCGAATTCCTTGCCGTAATGGCCGCGACCGACCACCTGGCGGGGGTTGCCGGCCTCGATGTAGTAGCTGTGCACGAAGTAGAAGCGGCCGTCGCCGGGGATGTTGTGCCACAGCGGGTGATCGACTTCCTGGCGTACCTGGTTCCAGCCCATGTGCGGCACCTTGAGTGCCTCGCCGTCTTCCTGCATGTCCTTGCCGAAGAAACGCACCTGGCCGGGAAACAGGCCGATGCAGTCGACGCCGCCGTTCTCCTCGCTGCGCTGCATCAGCGCCTGCATGCCCACGCAGATGCCGAGGAACGGGCGGTCGGCGCTGACTTCGCGGACCAGTTCGTCGAAGCCCAGGCGGCGAATCTCGGCCATGCAGTCGCGGATCGCGCCGACGCCGGGGAACACCACGCGGTCGGCCTCACGAATCACGTTGGCATCGCTGGTCACCTGGACGCGGCCGGCACCGACGTGCTCCAGCGCCTTGGCCACGGAGTGCAGGTTGCCCATGCCGTAGTCGATCACGGCGACAGTCTGCATCAGAGGATTCCCTTGGTCGAAGGCATCTGCCCGGCCATCCGCGGGTCCAGCTCCACGGCCATGCGCAGCGCGCGGCCGAAGGCCTTGAACACCGTTTCGATCTGGTGGTGGGTATTGGTGCCGCGCAGGTTGTCGATGTGCAGGCTGACCAGGGCGTGGTTGACGAAGCCCTGGAAGAATTCCTGGAACAGGTCGACATCGAAGCCGCCGACCACCGCGCGGGTGAACGGCACGTGCATCTGCAGGCCGGGACGCCCGGAGAAATCGATGACCACGCGCGACAGCGCCTCGTCGAGCGGCACGTAGGAGTGGCCGTAACGGGTCATGCCCTTCTTGTCGCCGACCGCCTGGGTGAAGGCCTGGCCGAGGGTGATGCCGACGTCTTCCACGGTGTGGTGGTCGTCGATGTGCAGGTCGCCCTTGCACTGGATGTCCAGGTCGATCAGGCCGTGCCGGGCGATCTGGTCGAGCATGTGCTCGAGGAAGGGCACGCCGATGTCGAAACGGGACTTGCCGCTGCCATCCAGGTTGATCGAGACCTTGATCTGGGTCTCCAGGGTATTGCGTTCGACAGATGCCGTACGTTCGGCCATCACCAGCTCCGCGAAATCTCAGGGCGAAAGGGGCGACATTATAGGCCGAACGCAAGGTAGGACGACAGGCCGCAGACGCGGCGCGTCTGGGTGGGAACGGCGGAGCGCGAAAAAGCCGTTTGCGATCCCGCGGGGCGGAGCCGGTCAGGACCTGAGCGGCTCCGCGCGCACCTCCGGCGCGGCGTTACGGCACGGCGCCTTCACTGCCCGCCGGAGGGCCGATGCGCAGCAGATCGTGGCGCTCAGCCGAAGAGTGCAGCGGTTTTCTGCAGGGTTACCCAGACACCCCAGGCCAGCGGGATGCCGACCACCAGCCAGGCGACGATCACCAGCGGCACGCTCGACGGGCTGGCCGACCAGGCCAGCTCACTGACCGGCGCGGACTTCTCGCCGTGGGCGCGCTCGGAGGCCAGTTGCTCGGCGCTCATGAAGTACTTCGGATTCACCGGGCGCACCAACAGGTTGCAGATGAACCCAAGCACCAGCAGGCCGGCGAGGATGTACAGCGTGATGTCGTAGGCAGCGGCACGCTCGACGCCGATCGACAGCTGGTACTCGCGGATGTAGTTGACCAGCACCGGGCCGAGCACGCCGGCGACGGCCCAGGCGGTCAGCAGACGACCGTGGATGGCGCCGACCATCTGCGTGCCGAACAGGTCGGCGAGGTAGGCCGGCACCGTGGCGAAACCGCCGCCGTACATCGACAGGATGATGCAGAACGCGCCGACGAACAGCGCGACGCTGCCGGCGTGGCCGGACCAGGGCACCGAGGCGTAGAGCACGAAGCCGAGGGCGAAGAAGATCGCGTAGGTCGCCTTGCGCCCCAGGTGATCGGAAATCGACGCCCAGAAGAAGCGCCCGCCGATGTTGAACAGGCTGAGCAAGCCGGTGAAGCCGGCGGCGATCGCGGCGATCTGCGCCAGTTGCCCGGCGTCGAGGTCGCCGAAGCTGCCGTCAACACCCAGCAGGCGTCCGCCGAAGACTTCCTGCAGCAGCGGCGAAGCCATGCCGAGGATGCCGATACCGGCCGAGACGTTGAGGCAGAGGACGGCCCAGACCAGCCAGAACTGCGGGGTCTTCCAGGCGACGCTGACGTGCACGTGGCCGTGGGTGATCATCGCGTTTTCGCTTTTCTTCGCCGGCGGCGTCCAGCCTTCGGGCTTCCAGCCGGTGGGCGGAACGCGGTACGACAGCGCGCCGCCGACCATGAACACGAAGTAGATCGCGGCCATGGCGACGAAGCTTTCCCACACGCCGACGCTGGTCGGGGTGGCGAAGTGGCCCATCAGGTTGGCCGCCAGCGGCGCGCCGACCATGGCGCCGCCGCCGAAGCCCATGATGGCCATGCCGGTGGCCATGCCGCGCTTGTCCGGGAACCACTTGATCAGCGTCGACACCGGCGAGATGTAGCCGAGACCGAGGCCGATGCCGCCGATCACCCCGGAGCCCAGCCACATCAGCCAGATCTGGTGCGTGTAGATGCCAAGGGCGGAAATCAGCAGGCCGCCACACCAGCAGACCGCCGAAACCAGGCCGGCCTTGCGCGGGCCCGCGTGTTCCAGCCAGCCGCCCCAGATCGCCGCGGAGCAGCCGAGGAAGATGAAGAACAGCGTGTAGATCCAGCCGAGCATGGAAATCTTCCAGTCGCATTCGGCGGCGAAGACCTGGGCGAGGAAGCCCATTTCCGGAGCGCAGGCCACGGCGCTACCGATGCCTACCGCCTTCGACAGCGGCAACCAGAACACCGAAAAGCCGTAGGCCATACCGATGCAGAGATGGATCGCGAGGGCAGCTGGCGGGACCAGCCAGCGGTTGAAGCCAGGACGGGCGATGGTACGTTCCTTGGAAAGAAACGCAGGCCCGGCCTTGCCAACCGGCAAGGGAGAACTGCTCATGGGTAATTCCTATAGTTGTATGTGCAAGCAAGGCAGGAACAAGCGCGCGGAATTTACCACGACGCATGCGACAACTCACCGCATCGACTGGGAAAATCCAGCGCGACTGGAACTTTCGCCCCGCCAGGCAGACGCATGCAGGTGGGCAACGCGCCATCATCCGTGATTGCGACCGCTCGGCCCTCACCGAATCTCGGCGACCTCACCGGACGACCGACCCGAACAGCCCTTCATGCAGCGAACGCCATGGATAGCATCGATACCCTGATCATTGGCGCCGGCGCCCTCGGCCTGGCCTGCGCCGCCCGTCTCGCCAGCCCGCAACAAAGCGTGCTCATCGTCGAGCGCGAAAAGCTCATCGGCAGCCACACCTCCAGCCGCAATTCGGAAGTGATCCACGCCGGCATCTACTACGAACCGGGCTCGCTGAAGGCCGAACTCTGCCTGGAAGGCCGCGAACGGCTGTACGCCTGGTGCGCCGAGCGCGACGTACCGCACCGGCGGATCGGCAAGCTGCTGGTCGCCGTGGAGGACACCGAACGCGCCAAGCTGGAGAAACTCGCGGCGAACGCCGAGGCCTGTGGCGTCGGCGACCTGCGCGAGATCGGCCAGGCGCGGCTGGCGGAGATGGAGCCGGCGGTACGCGGCGTCGCCGCGCTGCTCTCGCCGAGCACCGGGATCATCGACAGCCACCTGTACATGCACTCCTTGCTGACCGCCGCGGAGCAGCATGACGCGCAACTGGTGCTCGACACCCGCGTCGACAGCCTGCACCACGACGGCGACGGCTGGATCGCCAGCGGCGTCAGCGGCGGCGAGCCGTTCCAGATAAAGGCGCAGCGCGTGGTCAACGCCGGCGGCCTGTTCGCCCAGGACCTCGCCGCTCAGACCGACGGCCTTGGCGCCGCGCAGATCCCGGCCCTGCACCTGTGCCAGGGGCGCTATTTCACCTACGCCGGACGCTCGCCGTTCCAGCACCTGATCTACCCGATGCCGGAAGCCAACACCGCCGGCCTCGGCGTGCACGCCACTCTCGACCTCGGCGGGCAGCTGCGTTTCGGCCCGGACGTGCGCTATCTCGACACCCTCGACTATGGGGTCGACGAAGCGCTGCGCGAACCCTTCGCCACGGCGATCGGCCGCTACTTCCCTGGTCTCGACGCCAGCCGCCTGAATCCCGGCTACAGCGGCATCCGGCCGAAACTCTCCGGCCCCGGCGAGGCGGCCGCCGACTTCGTCATCCAGACGCCCGCGCAACACGGCCAACCGGGGCTGGTGAACCTCTTCGGCATCGAGTCGCCGGGGCTGACCGCCAGCCTGGCGATCGCCGAACGGGTCGCCGCAGCGCTCTGAACGGTCGCGTTATACTGCGGGCCCCCCATGCGTGCGGCTGTTTTGCCGCACGCCTCTTCACCCCGACTACAAGGACTCGTCCATGAAAGCCCTCGGCAAAATCCTGGGTCTGGTCTTCCTCGGACTGCTGCTGCTCTTGGTCGCCCTCGGTTTCGCGTTGACCCACCTGTTCGACCCGAACGACTACAAGGACGAGATCCGCAAGATCGCCCACGACAAGGCCAACCTCGAGCTGACCCTTAACGGCGACATCGGCTGGAGCCTGTTCCCCTGGCTCGGCATCGAACTCCACGAGGCCACGCTGGCCAGCGCCGCGACGCCGAACGAGCCGTTCGCCGACCTGCGCATGCTCGGGCTGTCCGTGCGCGTGCTGCCACTGCTGCGCAAACAGGTGCAGATGAGCGACATCCGCGTCGAAGGGCTCAATTTGACCCTGAAACGCGATGCCCAGGGCAACGGCAACTGGGAACAGGTCGGCCACCCGGCGCCGCAGGCCAGCGGCGAAGCGACGGCCTCCGCGCCCTCCTCCGACGCCGCCGAGCAGCGTGCCGAGGCACCCGCCGAGCCGCTGAAACTCGACATCGACAGCCTCAGCGTGAAGGACGCCCGCGTCACCTATCGCGACGAGCGCAACGGTCGCGAGTTCAACGCCGAGAGCATCGAGCTGAGCACCGGCGCGATTCGCGAAGGCAGCGACATCCCGATAACGCTCAGCGCCTTCTTCGGCAGCAACCAGCCGGTGATGCGCGCGCGCACCGAACTGCAGGCCGACCTGCGCTTCGACCGCGCACTCAAGCGCTACCAGCTGGGCAACGCGCGCCTGTCCGGCGAGGCGTCCGGCGAGCCGCTGCAAGGCAAGACCCTGGCCTTCAGCGCCCAGGGCGAACTGCTCGCCGACCTCGCCGCGCAGATCGCCGAATGGAACAGCCTCAAGCTGACCGCCAATGGCCTGCGCGGCATCGGAGACCTCAAGGTGCGCGATCTGGAATCCGAGCCCAAACTCAGCGGCGGCCTGTCCATCGCCGAGTTCAACCTCAGGGAATTCCTCGAAGGCATCGGCCAGCAACTGCCGCCCATGGCCGATGCCGGCGCGCTGAGCAAAGCCGAGCTGGCCACCCGCCTGACTGCCACCGAGAACAGCATCACGCTGGACAACCTCACGCTGAAACTCGACGGCGGCACCTTCAACGGTTCGATCGCCGTGACCGACCTGGCCAAACGGGCATTGCAGGTGCAGCTCAAGGGCGACCGCCTGGACCTCGACCGCTACCTGCCGCCCACTTCGAAGGACAGCAAGGCCGCCAGTGCCGCGCGCCAGTCGGAAGTCGACGGCAGCATCGCCGCCGCCGGCCGCGGTACCAGCGAGCTGCCGGAGAAACCGTCGCAGCAGGCCTGGAGCGCCGAACCGGCGCTGCCGCTCGACCCGTTGCGCAAACTCGATGCGAAGGTCGATCTCGACCTAGGCCTGCTGACCCTGGACAAGCTGCCGATCGCCAATGCCTCGCTCCGGGGCAATGCCAAGGACGGGCTGCTCGCCGTCGAGGAACTGCGCGGCGACCTGCACGACGGCCGTTTCGACGCCAAGGGCCGGATCGACGCGCGCCAGCCGGAAGTGCAACTCGCCCTGACCAGCCACATCGCCCGCGTGCCGGTGGAGAAGATTCTCCAGCGCAAGGGCGAGGCGACGCCGATCCAGGGCCTGCTCGACCTGAACGCCGACCTGCGCACCCGCGGCAACAGTCAGAAGGCCTGGATCGAAGGACTGAACGGCACTGCCAACTTCAGCCTCAACGACGGCGTACTGGTCGATGCCAACCTTGAACAGCAACTGTGCATGGCCATCGCCACGCTCAACCGCAAATCGCTCTCCAGCGAGCCGCGCGGGCGCAACACGCCGTTCGAGCAGCTCCAGGGCAGCCTGACCTTCCGCGACGGCGTGGCCAGCAACCCGGACCTCAAGGCGCGCATTCCCGGCCTGCGGGTCAACGGCGACGGCGACCTCGACCTGCGCGTGCTGGGCATGGACTACCGCGTCGGCATCGTCATCGAAGGCGACAAGGGCGAAATGCCCGACCCGGCCTGTCAGGTCAATGCGCGCTATGCCGACATCGCCTGGCCGCTGCGCTGCCGAGGCCCACTGGAACTGGGCGCCAAGGCCTGCCGTCTGGACAAGGACGGGATGGGCAAGGTCGCCGCGCAACTGGCCGGAGACAAGCTCAACCAGAAGATCGAGGAGAAGCTCGGCGACAAGGTAAGCCCGGAACTCAAGGACGCGCTCAAGGGGCTGTTCAAGCGATGAGCCCCGAGCAGTTCTCCGCGGCGGTGCTCGACTGGTACGACCGCCACGGGCGCAAGGACCTGCCCTGGCAGCAGGGCATAACGCCCTACCGCGTGTGGGTGTCCGAGATCATGCTGCAGCAGACCCAGGTCGCCACCGTGCTGGAGTACTTCGGCCGCTTCATGCAGGCGCTGCCCAACGTGCAGGCACTGGCCGAGGCGCCGGAGGACGAAGTGCTGCACCTGTGGACCGGCCTGGGCTACTACAGCCGCGCGCGTAATCTGCACCGCACGGCGAAGATCGTCGTCGAGCAGCATGGCGGCGAATTTCCGCGTGACGTGCTCGCGCTGGCCGAACTGCCCGGCATCGGCCTGTCCACCGCCGGCGCCATCGCCAGCCTGAGCATGGGCCTGCGCGCGCCGATCCTCGACGGCAACGTCAAACGGGTACTGGCGCGCTACACCGCGCAGAGCGGTTACCCCGGCGAACCCAGAGTCGCCCGCCAGCTGTGGAGCGCCGCCGAGCGCTTCACCCCGCAACAACGCGTCGGCAACTTCACCCAGGCGATGATGGACCTCGGCGCCACGCTCTGTACGCGCAGCAAGCCGAGTTGCCTGCTCTGCCCGCTGCGCGCCGGCTGCCGCGCGCACCTGCTCGGCCGCGAGGCCGACTTCCCGACGCCGAAGCCGCGCAAGGAGCTGCCGCAGAAGCGCACGCTGATGCCGCTGCTGAGCAACCGCGAAGGCGCCATCCTGCTTTACCGGCGCCCTGCCAGCGGCCTCTGGGGTGGCCTCTGGAGCCTGCCCGAACTGGACAATCTGCAGGCGCTCGAAACCCTCGCTGCGCGGCATTTCCTGCAGCTGGGCGAACGCCGCGAGCTGCCCGGGCTGACTCACACCTTCAGCCATTTCCGCCTGGCCATCGAACCCTGGCTGGTGGAAGTCAGCAGCATGCCCCACGCCGTGGCCGAGGCCGACTGGCTCTGGTATAACCTCGCCACCCCGCCGCGCCTGGGCCTTGCCGCCCCGGTCAAGAAACTGCTGAAACGCGCCGCCGACGAGCTGAACGCAGGAGAAAGCCCATGACCCGCACCGTGATCTGCCGCAAATACAAACAGGAACTGCCCGCCCTCGACCGTCCGCCGTACCCCGGAGCCAAGGGCGAAGAGCTGTTCAACAACGTCTCGAAGAAGGCCTGGGACGAGTGGCAGGCACACCAGACCATGCTGATCAACGAACGTCGGCTGAACATGATGAACGTCGAGGATCGCAAGTTCCTGCAGGCCGAGATGGACAAGTTCCTCTCCGGCGAGGACTACGCCCAGGCCGAAGGCTACGTGCCGCCCAGCGCCTGAGCGAAAACGTAAGCGCCCGTTCTGATTAAATATTTTTCTTCACCTCGCTTGACAGGGCAAAGCCAAATCCGTTTAATTGCGCCCCGTTGCCCAGGTAGCTCAGTCGGTAGAGCAGGGGATTGAAAATCCCCGTGTCGGCGGTTCGATTCCGTCCCTGGGCACCACCTTCCAGTTTCAGGTGGTGCTTGAATCAACTGAAACCTTAAAGAACCGGCCCCAGGGCCGGTTTTTTATTGCCTGCATTTTGACCTCGGGCAAATCCGATGAACGCGCCCGCTTTCGAAGCGAACTCCCCATTTCCAATGTGCCATTATTGGCGCCCCAAGAGCGCCGCCCTTCACGTCACGGAAACCCCTACCGGCGGGAACGGCTCTATCACAGGCAACGTGGAGGTTTTCATGCGTGTGGCATTGATGGTGGCTGGCTTCAGCTCATGCGCGGCGCTCGCGGAAGCGGGTGACGCGCAGAGCTTTCGCGAACTGACCCGCAAGTCCTGGGTCGAGTGCTCGTGGCGGGCCGATGCCTCCAGCATGCCGTTCGCCGGGGCCGCCGCCCTCATCCGCACCCGCGACTGCGTGGAGCTCGCGACCCTCCAGGCCGAGCGGGACTATCGAACCGTCTCCGGCAGCCTGCAGTCGACCCTGAGGCCCTACTATTCGGCGTGGCGGGCAGGGATCGGGGCCCTGACGCAAGTACCGTACGCGTCGCGGACAGTCGCCGAGCGCTCGATCGGCGAGTCGTCGAAACGCCTCGACGAGGCCTGGGCCGCTACAGAGACCGTGCTGCAGAACCCCAGCCTCAGGTCCGAGGACCTTGCCGTGACCGAAGTTGGCGCCGAAACGCCTGCCGACACCCAAACAGCTGAGAATCTCTGAACGCTACCAGACGCGCTGGCGGACGACGGCGGAGCGACTCCACCCATGGGAAGAACTCACCTCGTCCCCCGCCCAAAATGCAGCAGCGTGGCGAAAAGTAGCGCACCACCAGAGGGCGCAGCGTCGTTCGGCGCCTTTCCGCCCCAGCCCACTTGAGCCCAACGGCAGGCGAAAGGCGTTGAAAATGCGACAGCATGTTTGCTTATCGCGACAGTCAACTTCATTGATGCGACAAGCGCGACAGCGTCCAGATTGGATCAAAGGTTGCAAGCTTGGCTGTCATCTCACCCCATGCTAGCTTGCACCCGACCACGAAGAGGACCCCCCATGGCCGAGGCCGCGCCCGCGCTTGAAGTACGCAATCTGCATAAACGCTACGGCGACCTCGAGGTGCTCAAGGGCATCTCCCTCACCGCCCGCGACGGGGACGTGATCTCGATCCTAGGTTCGTCCGGCTCCGGAAAATCGACCTTCCTGCGCTGCATCAACCTGCTGGAAAACCCCCACCAGGGCCAGATCATCGTTGCCGGCGAAGAGCTGAAGCTCAAGGAAGGCAAGAGCGGCGAGCTGGTGGCCGCCGACAACAAGCAGATCAACCGCATCCGCAGCGAGATCGGCTTCGTCTTCCAGAACTTCAATCTCTGGCCGCACATGAGTGTGCTGGACAACATCATCGAGGCGCCGCGCCGGGTGCTCGGGCAGAGCAAGGCGGAAGCCGTCGAGGTGGCCGAGGCGCTGCTGGCGAAGGTCGGCATCGGCGACAAACGCCACGTCTATCCCAATCAGCTTTCCGGCGGTCAGCAGCAGCGCGCGGCCATCGCACGCACCCTGGCGATGCAGCCGAAGGTGATTCTTTTCGATGAACCGACCTCGGCGCTCGATCCGGAGATGGTACAAGAAGTGCTTAATGTGATCCGCGCGCTGGCCGAAGAAGGTCGGACCATGCTGCTGGTTACCCACGAGATGAGCTTCGCCCGCCAGGTATCCAGCGAGGTGGTTTTCCTCCACCACGGTCTGGTCGAAGAGCAAGGATCGCCGCAGCAGGTCTTCGAAAACCCGCAATCGGCGCGCTGTAAACAATTCATGTCCAGCAATCGCTAACGGAGCTACGTCCCTCATGATGACTTACAAGAAGATGCTGCTGGCTGCTGCCGCCACTCTGGCGTTCGGCACCAGCGCTATCGCTGCCGACAAGCTGAAAATCGGAACCGAGGGTGCCTACCCACCCTTCAACCTGATCGACGCCAGCGGCCAGGTGGTCGGCTTCGACATCGACATCGCCCAGGCCCTCTGCGCGAAGATGAAGACCGAGTGCGAAGTCGTGACTTCCGACTGGGACGGCATCATTCCCGCGCTGAACTCGAAGAAATTCGACTTCATCGCCGCTTCGATGTCGATAACCGACGAACGCAAGCAGGCCGTCGACTTCACCGACGCCTACTACACCAACAAGCTGCAATTCATCGCGCCGAAAGCCAGCACCCTGAAAACCGACAAGGCCAGCCTGAAAGGCAAGGTCATCGGCGCCCAGCGCGCGACCATCGCCGGCACCTGGCTCGAAGACAACATGGCCGACACCGTCGAAGTCAAACTCTATGACACCCAGGAAAACGCCTACCTCGACCTCGCTTCCGGCCGTGTCGATGGCGTGCTGGCCGACAAGTTCGTCAATTGGGAATGGCTGAAGAGCGCCGCTGGCAAGGACTTCGAGTTCAAGGGCGACCCAGTGTTCGACAACGACAAGATCGGCATGGCCGTACGCAAGAACGACCCGCTGCGCGAGAAGCTGAACGCCGCGCTCAAGGAAATCGTTGCCGACGGCACCTACAAGAAGATCAACGACAAGTACTTCCCGTTCAGCATCTACTGATCGGTCCGGACGGCGCGGTTTCCACCGCGCCGCTCCTCTGCCACGCTCCCTTGCATAGTTCCTTGCGATGACTTTCGACCTTTACGGATTCGGCCCGGCACTGGCTGCTGGAACGCTGATGACCATCAAGCTGGCCCTGTCCGCCCTGTCCCTCGGACTGGTGCTCGGCCTGCTCGGCGCACTCGCCAAGACTTCCCCGTACAAGCCGTTGCGATGGCTTGGCGGCAGCTACTCGACCCTGGTTCGCGGCGTTCCCGAACTGCTCTGGGTCTTCCTCATCTATTTCGGCACCGTCGGCCTGATGCACGCCATAGGCGAAATGCTCGGCCGGCCCAACCTCGAGCTGAGCGCCTTCGCCGCGGGCACCATCGCCTTGGGCATCTGCTTCGGCTCGTACGCCACCGAGGTATTCCGCGGCGCCATCCTGGCCATTCCCAAGGGCCACCGCGAAGCCGGCCTGGCCCTGGGCATGAGCAAGGCGCGCATCTTCTGGCGGCTGATCCTGCCGCAGATGTGGCGCATCGCGCTGCCCGGTCTGGGCAACCTGTTCATGATCCTGATGAAGGACACTGCGCTGGTCTCGGTGATCGGCCTGGAAGAAATCATGCGCCGCTCGCAGATCGCGGTGACGTCCAGCAAGGAGCCCTTCCTGTTCTACATGGTCGCGGCCTTCATCTACCTGGGCCTGACCATCCTCGCCATGATCGGCATGTACTTCCTCGAAAAACGCGCCTCGCGCGGCTTCATCAGGAGCGCGGCATGAACTGGGAAGTCATCATCAAATGGCTGCCGCGCCTGACCGACGGCGCGATCCTGACACTCGAACTAGTCGCCTTCTCGGTCATCGCCGGGTTGATCCTTGCCTTGCCGATCGGCATCGCCCGCGCGTCGCGGCACTGGTACGTGCGCGCGATTCCGTTCAGCTACATCTTCTTCTTCCGCGGCACGCCGCTGCTGGTCCAGCTGTTCCTCGTCTACTACGGCGCCGCGCAGTTCGACGCCGTTCGCCAGAGCCCGCTCTGGCCGTACCTGCGCGATCCCTACTGGTGCGCGGTGCTGACCATGACCATGCACACCGCCGCCTACATCGCGGAAATCCTGCGCGGGGCGATTCAGTCCGTACCGCCGGGGGAGATCGAAGCCGCCCGCGCACTCGGCATGTCGCGCGCGCAGTCGATGCTGCACATCATCCTGCCGCGCGCGGTACGCATCGGCCTGCCGGCCTACAGCAACGAAGTGATCCTGATGCTCAAGGCCAGCGCGCTGGCCAGCACCATCACACTGCTGGAACTGACCGGCGTGGCGCGGACCATGAACGCCCGCACCTACCTGCCGGTGGAAGGCTTCTTCACCGCCGGGATCTACTACCTGGTTATCACCTTCGTGCTGATCAACGCCTTCAAGCTGCTCGAACGCTGGCTGCGCGTGGACGCCTGCCAGGGCCGCTGAGCCCTGCACCCATGGCATTCAGGCCCGCAGCCGTGCTCGACGGCGCCGCATTGCTCGAGCGCTTCCAGGCGCTCGATGCCTTCCTCGTCGAGCACCAGGCACTCTGGCGCCCCAAACCCTTCACCGAACGCCGGCTGCCCTGGGAAGACCAGCATCCGGCGCTTTCCGCCTGGTTGCGCCAGCGCAGCCTCGATGACGCCGAAGCCGCGCACAACCAGCCACACCACTTGCCGGCACCCGCGCCTTTCCCGGCACTGGCGGAACGCTCGACGGCGCTCAGCGAACTGAGCGAGTTTCCCGCTGCGCAGCTGACCCCGCGATCCCGGCTCGACGTCGACGTGCCGGGCCGCAAATGGCAGCAGATCCACGCCTTCGCCAGCCGCCTGGGCTTCGACAGCGCGCCACGGAGCTGGCTCGACTGGTGCGCCGGCAAAGGTCACCTCAGCTGCCTGCTGGCCAGCCAGGGCCAGCCGGTATGCAGCCTGGAATGGGACGCAAAACTGGTGGAGGCAGGCGAGCGCCTCAGCGCGCGCCTGCAGTTGCCGGTCAGCCATCATTGTCAGGACGTGATGGCCGCCGACGTGCTCGCGCATCTGCGTGCGGACCAGGCGCCGGTCGCCCTGCATGCCTGCGGCGACCTGCACATCCGCCTGCTGCATCTGGCCAGCAGCGCCGGGTGCGGCCATATCGCCCTCGCGCCCTGCTGCTACAACCGGATCGCCGCCGAGCATTACCAGCCGCTCAGCGCCGCCGCGGCCGGCTCGACGTTGCGCCTGTCGCTGGACGACCTGCGCATACCCATGCAGGAAACCGTTACCGCCGGCGCCCGCGTGCGCCGGCAGCGCGACGAGTCCATGGCCAGGCGCCTGGCCTTCGACCTGCTGCAGCGCGAGATCCGCCAGCAGGACGAATACCTGCCGACGCCCTCGCTGCCGCCTTCCTGGCTGAACAAGCCGCTCGCCGACTACTGCCGCGAACTCTGCGAGCTCAAGGGCCTGCATCTCGATTACGAGCCCGACTGGCAGCGCCTCGAACGCTCTGCGTGGGAATGCCTGGCCCAGGTACGCAACCTGGAGCTGCTTCGCGCCCTGTTCCGCCGCCCGCTGGAGTGCTGGCTGGCGCTGGATCGCGCGTTGTTTCTCGAGGAGAACGGCTATCGAACCCGCCTGGGCAGTTTCTGCCCGCCTTCGCTGACTCCGCGCAACCTGTTGATCCTGGCGGAAAAAAGGCAGGCCGAGTAGGTTTACAGCGGTGCGCCTGCCGCTATAATGGCGCCCCTTCATGCCGGTATAGCTCAGCTGGTAGAGCAACTGACTTGTAATCAGTAGGTCCCGGGTTCGACTCCTGGTGCCGGCACCACACAAATCAAAGGGTTACGTGAAAGCGTAGCCCTTTTTTGTGCCAGAAATTCGGCCCAGGGTAGGATTGGACTAGGGATTTGACACCCCATGCCCTGCATGCGCAGCGGGTAGAGAAATAACAGCATCACACTGCCCAGCGCGCCAGCGCCAACAGAGGTGAAGGCCACACAAAGCCCCAGGACCGCACCTGAAACACGGTCAGGACAGGCTGCACGGCCTTGAAGCGCTCCGTCTGGCCGACGCGGCGGTTTCGGGCATATGCCATCAGCTTTGGTGCCGCAAAAATTCCCACGGCAGTGATCAAAATCACCATGCCAATTGCCTTGCTTAGCCATTCCACCTTGGCCGCCTGCGCACCCAGGCTCACCATCACTACGACGACCAAGGCCAGGGGCAGGCTGCAACCACAAGCGCTTGGCTACCTGCCAGTCCACCTGGCCGCTGGCATGATGAATACGCGCGCCCACCAGCTTGGCAATGGCGGCAAATCACAAGTCGGTTGCAATTGCAGTGGCTGGCGACACCTCAAATACCAACAGCAGGATTGGCGTCATCAAGGCGCCACTGCCAACCCCGTCAAGCCAACGACAAAACCGGTCAGCGCACCTGCCAGTGAATATGTCCGATCAATCACGTAGGGATCAGTACGGCGCTGCGCGCATCCACAAAAGAGGAGTTCAGAACATCAGGCTTGCCGTAACGCAGGGGATTGCCCTCCCTCCCGGTCCAGCACCACGCCCCCTGCGCCTTCAAGCACCGCCTGCGCGGCCGCAGTGTCCCAATCACAGGTAGGTGCCGGGCGCGGATAGATATCAGCTACTCCCTCCGCCACCCGGCAAAATTTCAATGAGCTGCCAGCCTGTATCAGGCTGACCGAACCAAGCCGCTCGATGAATGCCTGCGTTTCTTCGTTCAGATGGCTCTTGCTGGCGACAACGCGGCAACCATCATCCGACCCAGCCGCGCTGACCTTAATCGGCTGCGTATCTTTGGCTGTCTCTCTGAATGCAACTAGGCAGGGGCCGCCCAACACATGCAGTCGATAGCAGGCGCGTACATCACACCCAGCACACTGCGGCCCTGATCGATGAGCGCGATGTCGACCGTGAACTCGCCATTGCGCGCGATGAATTCCTCGGCGCCATCATGAGGATCGATCAACCAAAAGCACCCAAGCCATTGCGATACACCAGCGAGCACTCATCATCTTCCGACACATATATGCTGTCGCACAATGCAAATACCTGTTATTAGATTTGATCATTAACTCTTTTTGCATAATTTTTTATTGCCAGGGCCTAGCATGAAACAAACTACGACAGTCACTGCAGGTGCCTTTATAGGGCTCGAGGCCGAGCAGGTCTGGGATACCCATCTCGCCTATGAACACCTCAAAGCGTGCGGCGAGGCCGATACCAAGCGCACGGCCGAGCGCCGCCTGAACGCTCAGGGTCTGCTGCCTGCCGAATTGATCGAAGAAGCGTTGCAAGACCAACTTGGCCGCGCACCAAACAGAATCGTATTGGCCTGGGCCATGGAACAAGCCCGCAAACGCCGCGATAGAGTGCTGTTCGTTCAACTGAGCCCATTACCCAGCGGAAAACCCTGCCTGCACGCGAGCGATGCCAGGGGTGCGCGCTTCTGGGTGCCATTGGCAAATGTCGAGTGGGAGACAGTCCGCACGGCCTGTGTCGCGTTGCAACAACACATCGGCAAGCCCGTCGCGCTGTTTCCGCATGGCTCGTTGGTAGCCTCGATGCGCAACGCGGTCGAGATGCATGACATCCACTTCTGCGTGCATGTCTACCAACCGGTGCTACCGGCCAATCTCAAGCTCCCCCGGTTCGATTCAATGCCCGCCGAGGCAGCATCCGAACTATCCCCGCACCTCAGGCGCCTGGAAGCAGAGAGCATCCACATCATCCGTGAGGCGGTGGCCGAGGCGCAGAACCCGGCGATGCTCTACTCCATCGGCAAAGACAGTGGCGTAATGGTCCACCTTGCCCGCAAAGCGTTCTTCCCCTCACCGCCGCCCTTTCCGCTACTGCACGTAGACACGCGCTGGAAGTTCAAAGAGATGTACCTGTTCCGTGATTTCATGG
Organism: Pseudomonas sp. UBA3153; assembly: GCF_002364635.1. Lineage (NCBI taxonomy): Bacteria > Pseudomonadati > Pseudomonadota > Gammaproteobacteria > Pseudomonadales > Pseudomonadaceae > Pseudomonas > Pseudomonas sp. UBA3153. The sequence goes on along the minus strand of NZ_DEYR01000002.1, from coordinate 55,614 downwards.
CACGTGAAAGCGGCATGGACTTGCTGGTACACACCAACCCGGAAGCCATCGAAAAGAATATCAACCCCTTCGATCATGGCTCCTCGCTGCATACCGACATCACCAAAACCGAAGGGCTCAAACAGGCGCTGGACACGTACAAATTTGATCTCGTGCTCGGTGGCGCGCGCCGCGACGAAGAAAAGTCCCGCGCCAAGGAGCGCATCTTCTCGTTTCGCAGCGCAACCCATCGCTGGGATCCGAAAAGCCAGCGCCCGGAACTCTGGAACCTCTACAACACCCGCAAAAGCCAGGATGCCAGCATTCGAGTATTCCCCCTGTCGAACTGGACCGAACTCGATATATGGCACTACATCTACTTGGAAAACATCCCCATGGTGCCCTTGTACTTCGCCAAGCTGCGGCCTGTTGTCGTGCGGCCCGAGATGATCATGCTGGTCGACGACGAACGCTGCAAACTGCTGCCCGGCGAAGACATTCAAATGCGCCAAGTACGTTTTCGCACACTAGGCTGTTACCCGCTGACAGGGGCAGTGGAGTCAGAGGCACAAACGCCGGAAGACATCCTTCTGGAAATCATCAACACACGACAATCCGAACGGCAGGGCCGTCGAATCGATACGGATAGCGCAGGCTCCATGGAGAAGAAAAAACAAGAGGGCTACTTCTGATGGCACGCCTCAAAAAAACCAGCTCGCCAACACAGCCCCCACACAAGACCGCAACACTAAGCGAATGGCTCGAGCAGCAAGCCCATCAGGACCTGTTGCGCTTTATCACCTGCGGCAGCGTCGATGATGGCAAAAGCACGCTCATCGGCCGCCTGCTCTGGGAAGCCCAGCAAGTCTTCGACGATCAGTTGAGTGCGCTGCAGGCCGACTGCAAACGCCATGGCACGCAAGGTAACGACATAGACTTTGCCCTGCTCGTAGATGGCCTGGCAGCCGAGCGAGAACAAGGCATCACCATCGATGTGGCCTACCGCTTCTTCTCCACGCCGCGTCGCAAATTCATCGTGGCCGACACCCCTGGCCACGAGCAATATACGCGCAACATGATCACAGGAGCCTCCACCGCAGACGTTGCGGTATTGCTGGTCGATGCGCGCCAAGGCGTGATGACGCAAACCCGCAGGCACGCCTATCTGGCAGCACTGGTGGGCATAAAGCACATTATCCTGGCCATCAACAAGATGGATCTGGTGGCGTATGACCCTCAGAAGTTCGCCGATACGCTGGCTGCGTTCAACACAGCGGCCGAGCAATTGGGGTTCGACAGCATCACCGCCATCCCTTTGTCGGCTCTCAAAGGCGACAACATCACCACACGCTCGGCACATACGCCCTGGTATCAAGGACCTACCCTGATGGCGTGCCTGGAAACCATCGACCCTCGCCCCCCCAAGGAATTAAAAACGGTCTTTCCCGTTCAATGGGTCAACCGTCCGGATGCCAGCTTCCGAGGCTTCAGCGGCACACTGGCCTCCGGTCAGCTAGCCGTTGGCAACGAAGTGCGCGTAACGGCTTCCGGGCAAACGGCAAAAATCGCACGCATCGTCACTGCCAACGGTGATCTCGACTGCGCCAACCCGGGCGATGCCATCACGCTGGTACTGGACCACGAAGTCGATTCCTCAAGAGGCGACATACTGGCACGCGCCGAGCAACCGCTGGAAATGACCGACCAGTTCGAAGCCACCCTGGTCTGGATGCACGACGACCCTGGCCTGATAGGCCGCTCCTACGAGATCAAACTGGCGAACCAATGGGCCAGCGCCAGCGTTACCGCACTGAAGCACCGCATAGACGTCAACACACAAGCTCACGAATCGTGCCGCCAGCTGCAGCTCAACGACATCGCAGTAGCCAACCTTGCACTGAGCAAGCCACTGGTTTTCGATACCTACGCTCAATCACATACCCTGGGCGGATTCCTGCTGGTCGACAAATACACCCACAGCACGATCGCCGCAGGCATGATCCGCCACAACCTGCGCCGCGCACAGAACGTACATCGGCAAGCACTAAGCATTACCCGTGAGGACCGCGAGCGCCTAAATGGCCATAAAGGCAAAGTCATCTGGTTCACCGGTCTTTCCGGCTCGGGAAAGTCGACCATCGCCAACGCCCTGGAGAAAGAACTCCACGCCCAGGGCAAACGCACCTATATCCTCGATGGCGACAACGTTCGCCAGGGCCTGAACAAGGACCTTGGCTTCACCGATGCCGACCGGGTGGAAAATATTCGACGCGTGGCTGAAGTAGCCAAACTGATGATGGATGCAGGGCTGATCGTGATGACCGCGTTTATCAGCCCCTTCCGGGCAGAACGCCAGATGGCCAGGGAGCTGATAGGAGAAGATAACTTTATCGAAGTGTTCGTAGACACGCCACTAGCCGTTTGCGAGCAGCGCGATCCGAAGGGACTTTATAAGAAAGCAAGAAGCGGACAATTACCCAACATGACTGGCGTCAGCAGCCCGTATGAGCAGCCACTAAGGCCCGCTCTGACCGTTGGAAAAAAACAGATTGAGGTAGATGAAGAAGTGAAATCGATTCAGAACATTATTGAGGCATGGTGATGCCTGAACGAACCTCATCAGCAAAAGATGACATAAAGATGCTGAACGTGGGCGTCGATTACAGGCCGCTGTCGGGGGTAGGTCGTTATACTCGTGAGTTGCTGAGCCTGCTGACCGAGGTGCAGAACGTGCACTGGTTTCTCTACTGCGATTAGCCTTCGAGGCTCCGCTCGCCAACCAACGTCACTCTGCGTCTTTCAGGGCAGGAAGGCTGGCCGAGCATCTGTGGTATCAGGTCCTTCTGCCGCGCCAGTTCAAGCGCGATGGTCTCGACGCGTTGTGGTCTAAGCGGCATCACTTGCCGCTGCTCATGCCGTCGTCCGTGCGTTCCATGGTGACCATCCATGACCTGACATGGAAGCGCTTCCCCGAGACGATGAAGCCTTTGCAGTACTGGTCCGAGCGCCTGCAGATGCCGCACTCGCCGCGCGAGGCCGCACGGACCATCACTATTTCCCGCGTCCAACCGCAATGGCCTTGCGCGCTATTTCCCTGCAATCCAGGCCAAGGTTGCATTGTACCCAGTGATGTCACCTACCTTGAGGCCAGGGCATGTGAACGGGTGCTGCTCTGCAGTACCCGCTGTTCGTCTGCACGCCGGAGCCGCGCAAAAAACGTCCAGCGTTTGCTTGAGGCATATGCGCAACTTGCGCCAGAGCTACGCTCTGCCTACCCGTTGGTGCTGGCTGGCTGGCGGGCATGGCTGGATGGTCGACATTGATCAACTAGTGGATCGGCTGGGCATCCACACGGATGTTGTGGCGCTTGGAGCGGTTTCAGGAGCGGAGCTAGGCTATCTATACTCGAAAGCCAGATTGCTGCTGATGCCCTCAATGTATGAAGGCTTCGGCCTACCGATCCTTGAAGCCTTCCAGTTCGGCGTGCCGGTCGTCACTGCTAACTGCAGTTCCATGCCAGAAGTCGCCGGCGCCGCAGGCCGCTTGGTCGACCCGCTGCAAGTCGAGAGTATCCGCGCCGGGATCGAGCGACGCGCGGATTCCCGGGCAGCTCGCTCGCTTCGGCTGGAAGAAGGCGGCGCAGAACACACTCGAGGTGCTCAGAGCGGAATAGCCTTAAAATACCTGAGGGGTATCCTGGTACTGTCTTCGCGTGCGAGAGCGGTGAGCGGCCGGCCGAGCTGATGCAACGCACCGTACTCCGCGAGCGCTGCACGGGCCAACCCTTGGTGCTGCACCCGGACAATGGTCCGCGCCGATGAAATCGGTGACGCTGCTGAGCAAACTGTACGATCTGAGTGTGAAGGCGCCGATAGGCTGCCAATTACGCGTCGCTCCCGATCAGCGATACGGGTGTTGATTACGCGCTTGCTGGTACAGCGCATGACGCTCGATCAGCACCTCTTGATCCTCGCCATGATGACGCTGCGCCGGGGTCACGAAGCGGATGCGGCTGTGGCGATGCTCGTGAATAACATCGCGCACCCAGTTGCGTGCGGCGTCCAAATCCCCAAAGCCATCCTTGGGCCAAGGCGGGCATCATTCAGGGTTCCAAACAACGATTCTGAGTACGGATTGTCGTTGCTCACCCGTGGTCGTCCGCGCGATAGGGCGATGCTCAACCCAGAGAGGAAACAACCAGCTCTGAAAATGGCAGCATAAGAAACACGACTGACGCGACAACTAACTTGCATAACGCTGGGGCACGTAAAACTCAAGACACCCGCCGCACCTGCACATTCTGCAGGGCAATCGTCTTACGCCGGTGGTCGGCAACACCCTGGACCTCGAATGCAGATTTTACTCCAGCAAACCGGAACTCAACCCGCGCTCCGCTGAAGCCCTGCTCTGCTGACCGCATCTTCACCGAAGCCACGAGGAAACCGTCGCGGATCGAGTTTTGGTGCGGCGCATAGGACCCGTTGATGAAGATCTGCATCGACGCATAGATTTCGTCATCAATCACCGACACGATGTTGAAATCGAGACAGATCTCGCCCTGAAGCGCAATGGCGGGATAAAGCACCGAGGATGGCCCCGGCCCGCCCCATCTGGCGCAGCCGCCGCCAAGCCCGGCCTCACGCTCAAGCCAGCCTTCGCCCACCAGCGCGCTTTCCATGCCGAATGTGGCCTCTTCCCCTGGCACCAGCGTCCGCAGCTTCTGCCCGCCGCGAAGCTGGAACAGCGCATCGTGATAATCCTGCACGTGCCGGTCAAAACGCTTCTTCGCTTCCTCGAACACGATCGCATCAATCTTGTTCTTCTCGCTCAGAATATCCTTGAGTCTTTCCCGCTCAACCGGATCCAGCCTGGCGCTCTGCGGTGTAACATTCAGTTTTTCATCGGAGTAAGTGTTGTAGAAATCAAGATTAAAGGAAATGATTTCGGCAAACATGTCCAGCCGGTCCGTCACGCCCACGAGATCAATATTTTCCAGATTCTTCAGTGCCGTCTCCAGCAGGATGTCATCAGCGGGAACACTGCCCACATAGCCTGCAAGCTGCTTTGCCTGATAATTTTCCATAAAGGAGGCATGATGGCTGTCACGTTCACCGTGAAGCAGCGCGTCTAGGTCACCCCGCCTCACATCATTGATCACGCTGACCAATTCGGGCGCGACAGTTTTCATGTGAACATCCGGGATGCGGCGCCAGTGTTCGATCTGCGAGAAAACGCGCTCAACCGGGTCCCTGAACACTGAAATGACCTTGAGAAACGGATAGAGCTGGCGGAAGTCATCGATCACCAGATGCGAAAAATGGAACTTTGCTATCAGTTTGTACTGGGCAAGCTCCGCACACATCCGGATCCGCTCAGCATGCCTGCGCCGGGTTTCACAAGAGAAGTCTGCAAAGTAAATTTCGGCCGAGCGGACAGGGCTAACCTTGTCATCCGCGATATACTCGCCAGCGGCGTAATTGTTCTCAAGAAAACGGTAGAACGACGTTCCGCCCGTCTTCATCAAATGCAGGAAAAAAAGATGATGGTCATGCATCAGGATATCCGTCGCATCTGAAGACTTTGCAGGGCAATAGTCTTACGCCGGTGGTCCGGCACGCCATGCGCCTCGAAAGCCGACTTCACGCCGCAGAAGCGGAACTCGATGCGCGCGCCGGATGTGCTCTCCTGCCGGCTGCGTGTCTTCACCGAGGCCACGAGGAAACCGTCGCGGATCGAGGTTTCGTGCGGTGCATAGGAATCGTTGATGAATATCTGCATCGACGCATAGATTTCGTCATTGATTACCGACACGATGTTGAAATTGAGACAGGTCTCGCCCTGAAGCGCAATGGCGAGATAAAGCACCGAAGATGGTCCCGGCCCGCCCCATCTGGCGCAGCCGCCGCTAAGCCCAGCCTCACGCTCGAGCCAGCCCTCGCCCACCAGCGCGCTTTCCATGCCTAGTGTGGCCTCTTCCCCTGGCACTAGCGTCCGCAGCTTCTGCCCGCCGCGAAGCTGGAACAACGCATCGTGATAATCCTGCACGTGCCGGGCAAAACGCTTCTTCGCTTCCTCGAAGAGGATCGCATCTACCTTGTTCTTTTCAGCCAGAATATCCCTGATCCGTGCACGCTCCTCTGGATCAATCTTGTTCTCTTTCGGCATCACGTTCAGACGCTCTTGGGAGTAACTGTTGTAAAAACCAAGATTGTAAGAGACGACCCCAGCAAACTTTTCCATTCTGTCCGTCAGACCAACGAAGTTGATCCTTTCCAAATTTTTCAGAGCCAACTCGAGCAGAACATCATCTTCCAAGTCATGAAAAGCATATCCTGCGAGAGTCCGAGCCTGATGATTTGAAAAGATCTTCCTGCAATAATGGTCAGTGGCAAAATTCTGCATCTTTTCAAGAGGAGCAGTTCTGAGCTCTTCAATCAAAGAGCGCATGTCAGAATCCAGCTTGTTGAAATTAACCTCAGGTGTGCGGCGCAAATTCTCGATGTGCGACAGCGCTCTGTCTAGAGGATCGCGCAGAATTGTTATGGTCTTCGCACCTGGGTAAAAGTACAGAAAATCATCAACGAAATTGAACGACGCATGCAGTTTCGAAATGAGCCGGTGCTTTCCAACCTCCGCCAGCAAGTTCAAATACTCCTTTTCAAGGCGCCTTGTGCTTCGCGGAGATTGTGCTGAGAAACCGTCGATATGCCTGTAGCTTTCCACCATCTCCACAGGGATCTGATCACTTTCAGCATAGGCATTCTCAAGAAAACGATAGAAAGACGTTCCACCAGTCTTCATGATATGAAAAAAGATGAGATGATCATCCTGCATGTGCGTCATCCCCAGGGGTCCTGCCCCTTGCGCAGGGCGACATAGTCGCCGTGCGGACAGGTGAGCAGTTCCTCAAAGCTCAGCGGCGCAGAAACCTCGATGGCGCCGTTGTCATGCAGCATGGGCTTCAGATAACGCACCACGAAATTCTCTTTGACCAGCAAGTCCCACATGTCCCTGACGGCGGCCTTGTAGTCCTCGTTGCCATGGTCATAGGCATAACCGGACCACTCGAAGATGATCTTGCATCGCGGAGAGCGGCTGATCAGATTTCTGGCACCCACGAGTACAAAGGGCTCGGCCTGTTCTACATCGCAGTGAATGAGGTCTGCCGTCATGCCGGCAGTGATGTCATCCAGCGCCAGCGACTGCACCTTGAAGAAATTGAGCAGCCCGCGCGAGGGATTCCAGCGGCCATCCGCTTCAAGCAGATGCGGCAGGGCATCAGGCGTCCAGAAAGGAGTGCCGGTCTGGACAGCAGAGGCTTCCACGTCGTGACGGATGTGGCCTCCACCAATGTACTGATAGTCAAAGGTGAAATCGAACTCGGCACCGGAATGCAGATAGGCCGCGCGGTTATAGGCCGTCACGCGGTCGACGATGCCTGCCCACAGAATGGTCTTCATCAGAATGCTGAAGACATGCGGATTGGCCTCAACCGACACCACTTTGCCGCCTGAACCCACGATCCGGGCACCGAGGCAGGTGAAATAGCCAAAGTTCGCCCCGACATTCACATAGGTCTCGCCCGGCCGCAGCAGTTCCTGCACCAACCGCGTCGTCCAGGGCTCGTGAATACCGTCACGGACAATACCGATCGATACATCGACATTGTAACCCGGCACGACCACATGGCCATCCCAGTTGGTTCGCGCAAGGATCAGACCATTGCCCAGATACGTTGATTGCTTCACCGGATTTTCCACTTGCTTTCTCATGCAGACGAATATTTTTTGCAAATATTTCAAGACATCAGATCTCCACAAGCCCGCTCTGTATTAGCAGTCTCTTGCTGGTCAGAGTGTTGAGAAGAACCTGATTGTGCGAGGCACATACAAATGCCTCGTTTCGGGCAATAAAACTCTGCAACCGCTCCTGCGCCTTTTGATAGAAGTCTTGATCCGCCACACCGATCCACTCGTCCAGAAGCAGAAGATCCGAGGGCTCAACCGTATTGATCGCAAATTGCAGCCTTGTGATCATTCCGGGAGAATAGGTCGAAACCGGCATATCGAAGAAGTCACCAATCCCGGCGAACTCGTTGACATTGTCTTCAAATGAGGAGGGGGACATGCTCTTGATATCTAGAAGGCCATGCTGCAGCCTGGCGTTCTGCCGTCCTGTCAGGGTCTGTGACAGCCCGGCGCCTATATTGATCAGAGGGCGCACGCTGCCGTAATGCTCGATAGTGCCGGAGGCCAGGGGCAGCAGGCCACCTAGCAGCCGGAGAAGCGTCGTCTTGCCACTGCCATTTGAACCCGACACGCCAATCCGGTCACCCCGCCGGATCTCCAGCGATACCCGATCCAGCGCCCGCAACCTCCATTCGCCATTCCTCGCCCGGAAGATCCGCGGATCACCGGAGGATGGCCCGTGCTGGCGGAAGCCACGCAAAGGGATCTCGACCGTTGCCTCCACAAGCCGCACCACAACAGGCTGGACAGGCGCCACTCCGGCATTCATGCAAGCCACCCATAGACCATTGCCAGACGCTGACGTCGGTGCACGACACGGAGAAAGACAAGTCCCGCCACGACAAGTCCTGCACAGACAGCCAGCGGCGTCAGCGGCCAGGTGCCCTGAAGCACCGGCACACGCACCAGTTCCAACAGATGGAACACCGGGTTGAAGTCAGCCACCCAACGGTGGTCCGAAAAACGGTCCACCGTGTAGAACACCGGTGTCACGAGGAAGATCAGCAACAGGATCTGGGGAAGAAAACCTCTCAGGATCCGGAAGGTGTTGAACACGACTGTGAAGATCGGCGACCAGACGATAACGACCAGAACAGCCAGGATCATGCCTGTAAGAAAAGCCGGAATACTGACCTTTGCCAGGATTACAGGATTGACGATCGCGATGATACAAAATGCCGAAAGCATGCGTGCGCAGAGGCCCAGCACAAGGTCATAAGCGTCCACCATGTAAATGATCAGGCTCGACAGCTTTGGAAAGGCCAGATAGCGAGTGGCCCTTTCGCTGGCATTGGCCATCCGGCCGATGCTGGTGGACAGGGTCTGCCAGATGGCGAAGGACACGCCAAAATAGGGAATGAAATCCTCGACCGGCTCGCCAAAGACGATGGACATGACCGTTCCAAGGACAGCCATATGCAACGCTGTAGAAATAAACGGTCCTGCAAGCCCCAGCCCGGTCGAGCGTCGGGCGTCGGCCATTTCAGCCATATAAAGCATGCGCGCCACGCGGCGCTGGCGGAACGCCAGCACAATGTCCTCGGCCAAGCTGCGCTCGATCCAGAGCGAACGGCGACGGGACTGCTCAGGTACTATCGCGGCCGGACAGCCACCCCCTCCACCGTCATTAGCAGCAGGCACGCGATCAGTCATCTTTCCCCGCCAGTTTACGTATAAATGGCTCGATACTGTCACTCGGCATCTCGAAGCTGGCCTTGTAGACAGCCCGGTTCGTCTCGACGGTATAGGACTGCGGCAAGCCCGGCGGCGGCGACTCTGCCACACTGATAATCCGCTGCGCCAGCTCTAGATAATTACCAATATCAAAGAAGTTTAGCCGCCCCGGATTGTACCTTTCATACTGCAGAAAGGCCTTATTGCGCGCACAGACAATCCTTGCTCCGACATCATTAGCAATAGCCAGAGGGCCGGATGAACTCTGGCCAACTTCCTCATACGGCAACACCACGATATCGCAAAGCTGGATGGCAGACGCAAACTCATCGTCGCGCACGGCACCCATGAAATGCACCCTCTGCGAAATATCACACATCCCGGACATCAACCGTTGCAAGGTCGCGGAGCTGTCGATGTGGAGATTTACCTGCCCCTCGAACACACCCTTCTTCTTGCTCGCAGCCATCGCCCCGAAGTCATCAGTGACCAGATCCATGACCTTCTCCAGATAGGGATGAACAGAATATCCCTTACGAATGTCATTGGGGTGCAGCCCGCCGAACACCATCAGATGGTAGTTGCCGGGAAGGCGGCGGAGCGCCTGGATCGCTGTATGGATACCTTTGTAGGGGCTGATGAAGCCAAAAATACCCAACACCACCGGCCTCACCTCTGCCTTGAGCGCAGCCGGTAGATTGACCCTGGTGCGCGGCGGTATGAGTTTGCCGGTGCCACCATAGAAGGCGAGGGGATGGTCGAACACACGGTCAAGGCCATAGATCAGCTTGTGACTGCGGGCATCTCGCCGCGTGTGGAAGATTACAGAGGTTTTCGCCCGTTTCTGTCGCCTGGCAAGGCTTCTCATGACCGGATGCCCCAGCTCCCGGCCAACACGCATCTCGTGGAGAATTTCAAAGAAGCCTCGACGGTCAAGATGACGCACGGCCCTAGCCAGATCGCGCGCGCCGCGCCCGCCTACTGGCAGCACGGTGTGGAAGGTAACAGTCAGTGGTTTGCCATGCCGAACCAAACTCTCGAAACGACGGAAGATATCCGCAGGCGTCGCGCCCAGAGTGCCGTGTTCCAGCTGAATGTTCACGACATCAAACGCCGGAAGCTTGCTGACAATCTCCGCAATCAACTCATCGCCAAGTCTACGGATCGATCGCATGGTGGAGCGCAAGAGGTACTGGTCAAGATCAAAAACGGTAACGTCATAATCCTGCTGTAGCTGCCTGACGAGAGCCTTCGTGTATCCGGCGATCCCGCAAAGATCATCATATGTCGATATAATCGCCAACTTCTGCAAGAAAATCACTCCATCCTTGATCTTGTCAGCTTTTGCTTGGCTACAGAGCTTGAACTCCAGCGCAACAAATAGCAAATTCACCAATCCAGTACTGTACGCATTTCAAGCCGCTGACTAGCAAAAATCCTCACTCAAGCCACGCTAGGTCGGTCCATACCGCAGGATTTTCAGAACTCAGTCAGCGCCCATTGTGAGATAAACCCTCAGCAGCCGCTCCCGGCGAGAACTGTTTGCTAGGAGCAACTCATTCTAATGCAGAGCCGTCCTTGAGGATAACAAGCTTCTATACAAATCCATATGGGCATCCACCATCCTCTCCAATGTGAAATGCTGCCGAAATCGTTCCTCCGCCTGCCGCCCCATCTTGGCAGCCACCGCAGGGTTCTCCTAGGGAAACTGTATCGCCTCAGGCAGCGCGACCAAATCTCCAGGCGGAACCACGAGCCCGGTTTCCCCGGCAATATTGATATAAGTCGTGCCCGTTCCGATCTCACTCGATATCATTGGTTTTCCGTGCATGGCCCTTCCAGCAGCGACATACCAAGGCCTGGGAACGCAGTTAGGAAGGAAAGACGATACCTTGACAAAGACGCAGAAGATACATCTTACCCATGTCCGAGATGTGGCCGAGAAAATGCACATTTGTTAAACCAAGCTGCTCTGCCTGTACCTTCAATTGCCGCTCAATAGGACCTGCCCCTGCTATAACCACTGGGAAACTGACGTACCGCGCGGCTTCGAGAAGGATATGCAAGCCCTTGTAGTAGCGAAGAACGCCAATGAAGAAGAAGAAACGGGAGCCAACTTTCTCCCGCCAATACAGATTATGAGTTGAGCCGGGAGCGTCCGTATCGGCACCCCTAGTAAACACCTCGGCCAAGCAGAGAGGTCGCAGCACTGCACTTTCAGCGCTGGCGAGTTCGACTGGTGGGACATGTGGATATGAAGCCGTATCAGCTTCGCTATGGTTTGCTTCCTGTTCCGTGGGCATGGAATTAAGCTAACTTGGTATTGTGGTGAGCCACTTGGACTGAAATGGCCGGGGCCGGAACACAAAGGGTTTCTTCAACAGTTTTGGGCGCTAACCTGCATTATGAGGTTGGCGACTTTCAAGGACCCGCGGTGGCAGGGAATGCGGCGATGCGGATTGCAGTTGACGCCAGAAATTTGATTCGCGCGCGCTCCGGTATCGCTCGCTCCATCGAGAATGCGGTTGTGGCGCTGTCCGGTCGTGTGCGCGAAATTCATCTGTGTTTGCCGGATGAGCTTCATGTGGATTTCGCGCATCTGAGTAGGCTATCCAACATCCATATCCATGTGATTCGCCGTCCTTCCATTCTTGGCCGTGTCTGGTGGAGCAGTTTCGATCTGCCGGAGTTATTGCGCAAGATCCAGCCTTGCGTCTTCTGGGGGCCGGCGCACAAGCTGTCTGCGGCCGCAGCGGTGGTCGCGCCAAGTGTGTTGACCATCCATGACCTTGTGTGGAAATTCGCACCTGAAACTATGCCATTGCACCGCCGGCTGGGGGATAGGATCATGACTGGCCGGGCCATTATGCATGCTGCTCAGATCATCGCGGTGTCCGTGCGCACGGCGGCCGATCTGAACGCCACATTTCCGAAAACCCGGGGCAAAACCATAGTAGTACCGAATATCGTTCGCCCGCTTCCTGTGCCAGAGAGCAAAGCCAGTCTTGCTGCATTGGGAATCGATAGGGCGTTCTGCCTCTTTGTGGGCACCATCGAGCCACGCAAGAATTTGCCGCGTGCCATCCGCGCTTATCTCAGCTTGCCGGACGGACTTAGGCAGCGGTTTCGCCTTGTCATTGCCGGTGGCACAGGCTGGAAAAGCGAGGAGCTGCAGCAGTTACAGGTACTCCATCGCGAAGAGATGCTATGGCTCGGCAATGTCAGCGAGCAGCGCCTTGCGACGCTTTACGCCCATTGCAGTTTTGTAGTGATGCCCTCACTGTACGAGGGGTTCGGCTACCCTGCTATTGAGGCTAAACAGTTTGGCAAGCTGTTACTTACTTCGCATGACTCGCCCATGGCCGACCTTGCCGGCCCCGGCACCGTTCTGGTCGACCCTCTGGACGAAGGGTCTATTGCGGCGGGTTTCGAGGCGTGTATGCGGAGATTTGGCCGAGTTGACCCGCTTGGGCTTCAAGTCCAAGCCTCGTGTTTTCACATTGACGCCGTTTCATCAGCTTTGATGGAGGTGTTTATGAAGACCAAAGCCTGCGGTTTCCCCAGTAACTAAGAAAACTCTGAAAAAGACCTCCAGATTTTGGAAAAATACCCGGACGCCACCCGCCTAGTTTTCCGATGAAGCAGATCTCCTTCGCCGATGCTGAGTATGCCTGCAAGCGTAAACAAACCCGACATGAGCGTTTTCTGATCGAGATGGATCGGGTGGCGCCGCGAAAGGGCTTGATTGCCTTGGTCGTGCCGCATTAACCGAAGGGTGAAGGCGGCCGGCCGTCATAACGGTTGATGGCCATCTTCCGTTTGCACCTGATGCAGAACTGGTTCGGCTACAGCGATCCGGCGATGAAAGAGTCGCTCTACGAGACCACCATTTTGCGCCAGTTTGCGGGGCTGGGACCGGAGCATATCCCGGATGAAACCACTATCCTCAATTTCCCTCGGCTGCGGGAGAAGCACGACCTGGCGGCGGGGATTCTGGGCGTTCAATGACCACCTCGACAACCGCGGGCTCCTGCTGCGTCAAGGCACCATCGTCGATATTCAGTGGAAGCAAAGCACGACTGATCGGTGGTTTGTAGTCGAGGCTGGCATGCGGCCTGTGCCAGTTGCAGTGATGCGGCCAGCCTGGCAAGTCCGCGGCTCTCTGCTCGGAGCTGTCGCAGCTGCGGGCGTAGGCCCACTCACGCAACGTCGTCTGGATGAAGCGCTCGGCCTTGCCGTTGGTGCGGGGCGTATAGGGTCTGGTACGGATATGCCGTAGCCCAAGGCGAGCACATAAGCGGCGGAACGCCCGGGAACAGTGGCAGGCCCCGTTGTCTGTCATGACCCGCCGGAAACGGGTGCCCAGACCATGGTAGTAACGCAGGGCCTGCAACAAGGCCTGACAGGCGCTGGTGCCGCGCTCGTCCGGGTGCAGGCTGGTGAAGGCCAGCCGGGACGCGTCGTCGATGGCCACATGCACGAACTCCCAGCCGGCACCATCGGAGCACTGCTGGCGGTCGCCGGTGACCAGGCCTCCAGAAGCGGCCGAGCTTCTTGATGTCCAGGTGCAGAAGATCGCCGGGGTGGCGTATTTGTAGCGCACCACCATATGAGCCGGTTCCAGCTCGGCCAACCGATGAAAGCCGGCCTGTTTGAGATGGCGGGCGACGGTACTGATGGCGAGGCCGAGCAGCTGGGCGATCTGCCGGTAGGTCTTGCGCGAGCGGCGTAGCGCGATCAGTTGCTCGATCATGACGGTTGCCGTGGCATGCGGACATGAGTGCGGGCGCGAGGAGCGATCCACCAAGCCGGCTGCGCCCTCCTCACGAAAGCGCCTGAGCCACTTGTAAGCGGTGCGGACACTGACTCCGGGCGGCTTGCGCCGCCTCCTCGACCTGCAGGCCGTTGAGCATGCGCTGCATCAGGAAGGCTCGACCGCGAGGGGTGTGACGGGCATGTTTAGCAGGCTCATTCGAGGCTCCTGGAATGCTTGGCTGGTCGCACTTCCAGTTTTCCGGGTAAGCCCGGGATGAACAACCTACTGAGAGATCACAGCTAGCTGAGCATCAGAACTCGCCCGGCGCGGCCGCCTGCCCTAGGGACGCGAGGTATTCCTCGTAGAAACCTAGGGCGGCCAGGTTCTTGTCCTTGGCCTCGATCATGATGTCGTGTCGAAGCGCGGCAGGAAGCCGAGTGCATAGGCGTTGGTCCAGCGGTTCCACATCTGCAGGCTATGGCCGTAGAGGTCGCGCCGGGGCATGACCTCCAGCAGCGTGTCCATTTCCAGCTTGCGGTTGGCGTCGAAGCCCACTTCCTGCAGGCGCTCCGTCGGCTGCGAGCAGTGCATGGTCGGGCGCACGCCGCGCCAGCTGTCGAGGATGCGCGCGATGCGTGGGTCGTCCGAGGCGATGTAGTCGCCTTCGTTGATCCAGCAGTGATGGATGTCCAGCACGACGGGGGCGAGGTCGGCCAGTTGCAGGCAGTCATCGACGCCGTAGGTCTTCTCCTCGTTCTCGAAGGTGATGCAGTGGCGCGCCTCGGTCGACAGCCGCGGCCAGACCGCACGGATGCCCTCCCCGCCGAGGCGGCCGGCGATGTGCACGTTGCATTTGAAGTCCTGGAAGCGAACGCCGTAGCCCATCATGCGGATCATGTCGACGTGGTACTCGAATTCGGCGAGGCTGTTTTCCACTACGGTCGGTTTGTCCGAACCCAGTACGCAGTACTGACCGGGATGGAAGGACAGACGAATGTCCGCCTGCCGCGCCAGCGCGCCGATGGCGGCGAAGCCTTCCTCCAGAATGCGCACGACGGCGGGGTCCCGGTAGAACGCCTGGCCGCGCGGATGGCTGTAGAACGGCAGCAGATCGCTGCTCAGGCGCAACATGTGCAGGGTCGCGGGTAGCCCGGCCACATATTCCAGCAGGCGCAGCTGCGCCTGGAGGTTATGGGCGACGATGTCCAGCAGCTTGTCGCGGGCCACCTGCGGCGAAACTCCGTCCATCCAGCGCAAGGTCGTGGTGCGCGGGTTGAAGCCCGCTTCGATCACCTTCAGCTCGGCGGCCGAAAGCTCGCGGACGGGATGTCGGAACTGGCAGGCGAAGCCGATTCGCGGGTGAGTCATGTCGAACCCGCGATGAGGCTCACGACCCGCGCGCCTTCTGTACGGATGCGCTCTTCCGGCGCTCGGCGACCATCGGGTAGACCCGCTCGCCGGCGTAGGAGCCGTCCGCGTTGTAGATGGCCACCGAGGCGGTCTGGCCTTCGAGGAAGCGGCCGACGATGCGCAGGATCTCCACCTTGCTGCCGGAGAACCGGCAGGCGCGTTCCTCGCCGTCGCGGACCAGTTCCCAGCCATTGGCCGCGCGTCTTACCGAATAGCGATCCATGCTCGTCAACTCAGCACGGGATTCGAGTGGGCGTATTCGGGGTACTCACGCGCCTCCTCGAGGGTGTCGTCGCGGGTGAAGATCTTCACCGAAGCGGTCTTGCCGTCCAGGTAGGCCGGCAGCTCGGCGAGCATTTCTTCCTTTGTCAGGGTGCGCAGCACTGCGTCGTCGGAGCCTTCCGTGGCCATTTGCCAGCCCATGGGGGTCGGGGTGATGTGATAGGTGGTCATGGCGAGCCTCCGGGGGTTTATGAGTAGAACGTCCCGATGCGCCACAGGTTTCGTTGCTGTCGTGCAACGCCGACGACAGGCCATCCGGCGTGGCATTTGCCAGGCATGCCGCGCTCCCGGACACTAGCCCGACCTGGGCGAGCGACCGCGAGCGCCCTTCCACCGGACCACGGAGCGCAGATGAGCAACGGCAAACAGGCAGCAACCCCGGACGCCCTCTGGGTGCAAATGTGCGAGGCCGCCGGCCTCGATCCGCAGAAGCGCCTGGACGCGCGCAACGCGATCCTCGACAGCCCGCAGGCGCTGGACTGCACGGTCTATCGCCCGGATCAGAACGACCTCGATGCCGAGGAGGAAGACCTCGGCGATGCGCGCATCCTTTTGCTCGGTGCCTTCGAGGCGCCGGCCGACTGGAGCGCCGCCGAGCGGGCGGAGTTCTACGACGACGCCGACCCGCAGGCATTCTTCGAGGCGCTGATCGAGTGCGAAGCCAAGCCGGCGTCGAAGGCGTTCTTCATCGCCGAGGCTGGCGACTACGCCGCGGTGATGTCGCCGGCCGGAAAGGTGCAGATGTATTACCTGCTGGAATCCGAAGAAACCGACGAAGGGCTGCGCTGCGTGCTGCTGCGCGACGACGAGCTGGACGCCTGAGACCGGCGGTGACGGGCGGCGCGCCGGTCAGGCGACGTTGAAGCGCAGCTCGAAGCGGATGCGCCGCGTGCCGTCCTGGCTGACGCTCACCGAGCCGCCGTGCAGGCGCATGATCGCCGCGACGATGGCCAGGCCGAGGCCGTTGGACTCACCGCCCTGGCGCGCCAGGTCGGCGCGGTAGAAGCGATCGAACAGCCGCTCCAGTTGGCCGGGATGCAGCGGCGAACAGCCGTTCTCCACCTGGATCAGGCAGGCGCCCTTCTCTTCCCGCACGCGGATGAGGATTTCGCTGCCGGCGTCGGCATAGCGGATCGCGTTGGCCACCAGGTTGCTCAGGGCGCGGCGCAGCAGCATCGGATCGGCGCGCAGGCGGCCACCGCCTTCGTGGCGCAGCTGCAACTGGCGTTCGTCGGCGAGGCCCTCGAAGTAGGCGACGATGCGCTGGATTTCCTCCTCCAGCTCCAGCTCGCGCAGGTCGAGAACCGCCTGGGCGTCGTCGGCGCGAGCGAGGAACAGGATGCTTTCGACCATCCGCGCGATGCGCTCCAGCTCGTCGAGGCTGGAGGCCAGCACGCCCTGATATTCGTCGACGCTGCGTGGCTGCTGCAGGGTGACCTGGGCGGTGCCCATCAAGGAGCCGACCGGCGTGCGGATCTCATGGGCGAGATCGGCGGAGAACTGGGTCAGCCGTCGATAGCCGTCGTCCAGGCGCTCGAGCATGGCGTTGAAGGCCTGGCTCAGTTGGCTCAGCTCCACCGGCGTGTCGGCCAGTTGCAGGCGGCTGTGCAGGCGCGCCGGGGTTATAGCCGCAGCCTGTTCGGCGATCCGCCGCAGCGGGCGCAGGCCGCGGCGCAGCAGCAGGAAGCCGAGCGCCGCGGTGAGCAGGAAGGCCAGCACCACCGCCGCGCCGATGCGCCAGCGGAAGGTTTCCAGCATGGCCATTTCCTTGACCAGCAGGTGCGCGGCGGTGATCCGCACGTCGCGCCCGTCCAGTTGCACCCGCGCCTGGGCGGCGCGCAGCGGAACATCGCCGGGGGCCACGCCGCTGCGTACGTCGGCGAGGCCCAGCGGCTCGCCATCGGCCACCGCCTGCAACGCCGGCAGCGCGGCGCCCCGCGGGTTCACGTTGATCAGCGGCGGCTGGCCGGCCTCGCCGATGAGGAAGATGTCGTCTTCCGCGCCAAGCATGTTCTCCACCAGCTGCGGGCTGGCCTGCAACTGTTCAAGGCTGAGGTCGTAGTGCAGCAGCTTGCGGAAATGATCGAGACGGGCGAGCACCCCGTAGTCGCTGCGCTGCAGCAGGGTCGCCTGCAGCGAGTGGTAGAGGTACATGCCGGCACCGCCGACGGTGAGCATCGCCACCACGGCGAAGGCCAGGCTGGCGCGCAGGGTCAGCGAGGGCTGGCGTCGCACGGGCGCACCTCGCAGAGGTAGCCGATGCCGCGCACGGTGTGGATCAGTTTGCTTTCGTAAGGGTGGTCGACCTTGGCGCGCAGGCGCTTGATGGCGACGTCGACGACGTTGGTGTCGCTGTCGAAATTCATGTCCCAGACCTCGGAGGCGATCTGCGCGCGCGACAGCACTTCGCCCTCGCGGCGCAGCAGCAGATGCAGCAGGGCGAACTCCTTGTTGGTCAGGGTGATCGGTTGGCCCTGGCGGGTCACGCGGCGGCGCAGCAGGTCCAGTTCCAGGTCGGCGAGGTGGAAGTGGTCGGCCTCGCGCACCACGCCGCGGCGCAGCACGGTGCGGATGCGCAGCAGCAGCTCGGTGAAGGAGAACGGCTTGACCAGGTAGTCGTCGGCGCCCAGTTCCAGGCCGCGGATGCGGTCCTGCAACTGGTCGCGCGCGGTGAGGAAGAGTATCGGCACGTCCTGCTTCTTGCGCAGCACCTCGATGATCTGCCAGCCGTCGATGCCGGGCAGCATCACGTCGAGGACGATCAGGTCGTAGCGCTGCTCCAGCGCCAGGTGCAGGCCGTCGGCGCCGTGCTGCGCCCAGTCCACCTGATAGCCGGATTCGCCGAGGCCCTTCTTCAGGTACTCACCGGTGCGGGTGTCGTCTTCCACCAGGAGGATGCGCATCAGCGCGACACCTGTGCCGGGGCCGGGCGGGTGCCGCGCAGTTTCTTCAGCAGGCGGCTCGCCGGCGGCAGGCGCAGCGCCAGCAGCAAGGCGCCGCAGCTGAAGTAGACCAGCCACAGGCCGATGTCCGAGCGGACGATCCAGAGCATGTGCAACAGCGCCAGGCCGAGCACCGCGTAGACCAGCCGATGGAGTTTCTTCCAGCGCGCGCCGAGGCGCCGCATGCTCGCCCGATTGGAAGTCAGCGCCAGCGCTAGCAGACCGCTCCAGGCCAGCGCGCCGACGATGATGTATGGCCGCTTGCGCAATTCGACGGCGAGCTGGGTGAAGTCCAGGCCGAGGACGAACAGCAGGTAGGCGACCAGGTGCAGGCAGGCGTAGGCGAAGGTCCAGAGGCCGAGCTGGCGGCGGATGTGCGCCCAGCCGGACCAGCGTGTGGCCCATTGCAGCGGCGACAGGCAGAGCGTCAGCAGCAGCAGGATCAGCGCGCCCTGGCCGAGACGGTCGAGCAGCACCTTGCCCGGGTCCGGGCCGAGGGTGTTGCTCAGCGCCTGATAGAACCAGACCAGCGGCGGGATCAGCGCGGCGAGGAACACCCCGCCGCGCAACAGGGGTTGGCGGATCATCAGTAGTACTTCGCCAGGTCCATGCCCTGGTAAAGGCTCGCGACCTCGTCGCCGTAGCCGTTGAACATCAGCGTGTCGCGCACATTGGGGCTGAACAGCCCGCTGGGCAGCCGGCGCTCGCGGGCCTGGGTCCAGCGCGGGTGGTCGACCTGCGGATTGACGTTGGCGTAGAAGCCGTACTCGTTGGGGGCCAGGTTCTGCCAGGTGGTGTAGGGCTGCTCCTCGACGAGGCTGATGCGCACGATCGACTTGATGCCCTTGAAGCCGTACTTCCACGGCACCACCAGGCGCAGCGGCGCGCCGTTCTGGTTCGGCAGCACACGGCCGTACATGCCCACCGCGAGGATCGTCAGCGGGTTCATCGCCTCGTCCATGCGCAGGCCCTCGCGGTACGGCCAGTCGATCAGGCCGAAGCGGGATTTTTGCCCGGGCATGTGTTCCGGGTCACTAAGCGTCTCGAAGGACACGTACTTCGCCTTGCTGCTCGGCTCGGCGCGCTTGAGCAGATCGCCCAGCGGGAAGCCGAGCCAGGGGATCACCATCGACCAGGCCTCGACGCAGCGCATGCGGTAGATGCGCTCCTCCAGCGTGTGCGGCTGGACCAGGACTTCCAGGCTGTACTGCCCCGGCTTGCCGACCGCGCCGTCGATCTTCACCGTCCAGGGCTCGGTCGGCAGGCCGCCGGCATTGGCGGCGGGGTCGCCCTTGTCCGGGCCGAACTCGTAGAAGTTGTTGTAGTGGCTGGCATCCTGGAACGGCGTGATGCTCTCGCCCGCCACCTCCATCGCCTTCCAGCGCGCGCCGTCGAGTTTCTGCGCGAACCAGCCCGGCGGATTGCCGGGCTCGACGCCCTCGTAGCCGGAAGCCGGCGCCTGCGCCCAGGCCGGCAGCGCGGCACTGCCGAGCAGCGCGGCACCGGCGCCCATGAAACGGCGCCGCGACAGGTAGACCGACTCCGGAGTGATCTCCGAGGAATCGCAGCGCGAACGCGGTGGAATTCGGATCAGCATGCAGGCCTCCTCGGTGAAAAACCGGGTCTCGGAATCAATCGGACGACAGCGCCGCGCGAGGGTTCGGCGCGCTGTCCCGTGGGCCGATTCTAGCCGGGCGGGTCTGCCGCGTCGGTTACATTTTTGTCATCCGCGGGTCATCTTCGCGACCCTTGCCGCGACCGAGGATGGCAGGGTCAATCCGACGCCATGAGGACATCCCATGCACAAGAAACTCCTGCTCGGTTCCGCCTTCGGCCTGCTCTTCGGCGCCGCCGTACTAGTCCAGGCCGCCGACATGAAAGTGGTCAAGCCGATGCGCGGCACCATCGACAGCGTGCAAGCCGACACCCTGAACTTCACCAGCCGCAGCGGCCAGAAGCAGAGCATCGCGCTCACCGAGAAGACCGCCCTGCGCGCCGTCTCCAAGGCCAAGCTGGACGACATCGCCGCCGACAGCTTCGTCGGCTCCGCCGCCACGCCGCAGCCCGACGGCACGCTGAAGGCGTTGGAGGTCACGGTATTCGAGGCCAGCCTCAAGGGCTCCGGCGAAGGCCACTACGGCTGGGAGAACGCCGACGGCAGCACCGGCACCATGACCAACGGCACCGTCGGCGCGCTGAAGAAGGCCAACGGCCGCACCCTCACCGTGCAGTACAAGGGCGGCGAGAAGCAGCTGGTGGTGCCCGAAGACGTGCCGATCGCCTACGTCGAGCCGGGCGAGCGCAGCCAACTGGTGCCCGGCGCGAAGATCGTGCTGTTCCCCACCCCGGACGGCAAGAACGCCGCCGCCATTGCCATCGGCAAGGACGGTTTCACCCCGCCGATGTAATCCGCCGCCCGCGCGGCCACGCCTTGCGCGTGGCCGCCCCCGCCACGGGAGACGCCCATGAGCACCCGACGCATCCACGCCTGGCCGGTGCGCCTGACGCACTGGCTGAACGCCTTCGGCATGTTCTGCATGATCAGCAGCGGCTGGGGCATCTATAACGCCTCGCCGCTGTTCGGCTTCCATTTTCCCGCCTGGTCGACCCTCGGCGGCTGGCTCGGCGGCTCCATCGCCTGGCACCTGGCGGTGATGTGGCTGCTGGTGATCAACGCCTTCGCCTACCTGCTGTATGGCGCGTTGAGCCGGCACTTCGCCCGCGACCTGCTACCGCTGAGCGTCGGCGCGGTGCGCCGCGACCTGTTCGCCGCGCTGCGCCTGAAACTTCACCATCGCCTCGGTCACTACAACGCCGTGCAGCGACTGTCCTACTGGCTGGTGCTGGCGCTCGGCGTGCTGGTGGTGCTTTCCGGCCTGGCGATCTGGAAGCCGGTACAGCTGCACGGGCTGGCCAGCCTGTTCGGCGGCTTCGACAGCGCGCGCTACGTGCATTTCTTCGCCATGGCCGGCATCGCCGCCTTCATCGTCCTGCACCTGACCCTGGTGATGTTGGTGCCGAGCACCTTGCCGCCGATGATCACCGGCGGCCGGAGGGAGAATTCCCATGAGTGAACGCAAGAACGCCCCGCCGAAGCTGGAGCCGGCACAACAGACGCAAGTCGTGAACCTGCAACGCCGCCTGCTGCTGCGCTCGGGCCTGAGCCTCGGCGCGCTGGCGATGCTGGGCGGCTGCAACCTGCAGGATGGCGACCAGGTCGACAAACTGCTCTGGAGCATGTCGCGCTGGAACGACCGGGTGCAGGCCTGGCTGTTCAGCGGCCAGCGCCTGGCGCCGACCTACGCGGCGACGCAGATCACCGAGCCCTTCCCGTTCAACGCCTTCTACGCCGAATACAACGTGCCGGAGATCGACCTGGACGGCTATCGCCTGGAGGTTTCCGGGCTGGTCGAGCGCAAGCAGCCCTGGACGCTGCAGGCGCTGCGCCAGTTGCCGCAACGCAGCGACATCACCCGGCTGATCTGCATCGAGGGCTGGAGCGCCATTGGCCAGTGGGGTGGCGTGCCGCTGCGCACCTTCCTGGAACGGATCGGCGCGGACACCACGGCGAAGTACGTCGGATTCAAGTGCGCCGACCGTTACTACTCCTACCTGGACATGCCCACCGCGCTACATCCGCAAACGCTGCTGGCGCTGGACTTCGGCCAGGTCGCGCTGCCGCCGGACTACGGCTACCCGCTGCGCGTGCGGGTACCGACGAAGCTCGGCTTCAAGAACCCCAAGCACATCGTCGAGCTGTTCGTCAGCAACCAGAACCCCGGCGGCTACTGGGAAGACCAGGGCTACAACGGCTTCAGCGGCATCTGAAGAATCACTTGTCCTTGGACTTGACCGGCGGGTCGTAGGAGGTCTTCGGGTCCTTCGGCTCGCCGTCGGCGATCGGCCCGCCGGCGCCGTCGTTCGAGGTGGTTTCGCCGTTCATTTCCGAGCCGCTGGCGGGCACCGAAGGCGTGCCGCTGCTGGAGCCGCTGCGCGGACTCTCCACCTGCGGTTCGCCGTCCTTGCCGGTGCCCATCGCACCGGAGCCGACCGAACCGGGGTCGCTGGCGGCGACCTGCGCGTAGAGCACGGGCGCGGCGCCCGACTCGCGGGCCTGGACCGAGCCGATACAGGCGAGCGTGGTCGCCAGACCGAGGGACAGCAGCATCGAATTCTTCATCGGGCACCTCCACGAAAAACAGGCTTGCCCTGCATTGGGCAGCTGCGCCGCAAACAGGTGCCGACAAACGGCGAGCGGCTGACCGACGGTGCTCAAGACCGCGCCATTACTGGGCCACGATGTGGCTTTTTGCGATCGTATAGCTAGCATTGCAGGCCTTTGGCCATAAAAGTGCCCGCTCTATAGGAACCTTGTTTCCGCGCCTGAGGTCATTAAAACCGACCGCTAGTCACATTGACGCAGCCAGCCTGCGACTTCGCTTGACGGTAACAACCCCTACTCAATAAACCTCTCTCCAGATACCTGGACCGACTTCGAATGCAGGGAATAGCGCATGAAGATTCTAATCATCGGCAACATGGGATATGTCGGACCGGCCGTCGTACGCGAACTCAGATCGCAACACCCGGACGCCATCATCAACGGCTTCGACAATGGGTATTTCGCCCATTGCCTGACCGGCGCGCAAACCCTTCCTGAACACCTTCTCGACCAACAGTTCTACGGCGACGTTCGCGCGATCGGCGTCGAACAGCTCGAGGGCTACGACGCCGTCGTGCAGCTCGCGGCCGTTTCCAACGACCCCATGGGCGACCGCTTCGCCGCGGTGACCCACGCGATCAACCAGGAAGCCAGCGTCACCGTCGCCAAGGCAGCCAGCCGCGCCGGCGTGCGCAACTTCGTGTTCGCCTCCAGCTGCAGCGTCTACGGCATCGCCGAAGGCGGCCCGCGCAAGGAAACCGACCCGGTTTCGCCGATCACCGCCTACGCCAAGTCGAAGATCGGCACCGAGCGCGAGCTGGCCGACCTCGACGGCGAAATGGTCATCACCTGCCTGCGTTTCGCCACCGCCTGCGGCATGTCCGATCGCCTGCGCCTGGACCTGGTGCTCAACGACTTCGTCGCCTGCGCGCTGAGCCAGGGCAAGATCACCGTGCTCAGCGACGGCTCGCCGTGGCGCCCGCTGATCGACGTGGTCGACATGGGCCGCGCCATCGACTGGGCCATCCAGCGCCCGGCCGACAACGGCGGCCGCATCCTCAACGTCAACGTCGGCTCGAACGCGCGCAACCAGCAGGTTCGCGACTTCGCCCACGCCGTCGCCGCCGCCGTGCCGGGCACCACCGTCAGCATCAACACCGATGCGCCGGCCGACAGCCGTTCCTACCAGGTGGACTTCGGCCTGTTCGAGTCCCTGGCCCCCAACCACCAGCCGGTGATGACGCTGGAGCGTTCCATCGCCGGGCTGATCGAAGGCCTGACCCGGATGAAGTTCGCCGATGCCGACTTCCGCACCTCGCCGCTGGTGCGCCTGCACGTGCTGCAGGGTCACATTGCCGAGAAGCGTCTGTCCGAGGACCTGCGCTGGCAGGCCAATAGCTGACCCATAGCGTCATTCCACCCACGTATACAGAAAAGGAGTTCCGGCTATGAAGGTCGCACTTTTTGCAGGCGGTTTCGGTACCCGATTGAGCGAAGAAACCAGCGTCAGGCCCAAGCCGATGGTCGAGATCGGCGGTCGCCCGATCCTCTGGCACATCATGAAAATGTACGCCGCCCACGGCATGCGCGACTTCGTCGTGCTGGGCGGCTACAAGGTCGAGTACATCCGCGACTATTTCCTCAACTACCGCGGCTCGCGCACCGACTTCACCATCGACCTGAAGAGCGGTGGCGTCGAATGGCTGCAGGCGACCACCGAAGACTGGCGCGTCACCGTGCTCGACACCGGTGCCGACAGCATGACCGGCGGCCGCCTCAAGCGCGCCCGCCACCTGCTCGGCGACGACACCTTCTGCCTGACCTACGGCGACGGCGTCAGCGATGTCGACATCACCAAGCTGATCAAGGCGCACCGCGAGTCGAACAAGTGGTGCACCCTCACCGCGGTCACCCAGCCGGGCCGCTACGGCGCCCTGCGCCTGAGCGAAGACCTGAGCAACGTCGAGGCCTTCCGCGAGAAGGGCGCGGCCGACGGCGGCCTGATCAACGGCGGTTTCTTCGTCTGCGAGCCGGAAGTCTTCGACCTGATCGACGACGACCAGACCGTCTGGGAGAACGAGCCGATGGATCGCCTGGTCGCCCAGGACAAGCTCGGCAGCTATCACCACAGCGGTTACTGGCAGAGCATGGATTCCCTGCGCGACAAGCAGGTGCTCGAGGATACCTGGGCGAAGGGCGCCCCGTGGAAGACCTGGTCCAACTGAAGTCGGGCCGCGATCCGGCGTGCCGGCCTGCCGCTTTTGCAGCAGCCCGGCACGCCACGGATCCTGAGCCGGTTTTCGAGACCGAACTTCCCTTCCAACCGTTTGGAGATACCCGATGATTATCGTTGACACTGCCCTGGCCAAACGCGAGGCCGCGGGCAAACCTATCCGTGTGGGCATGATCGGGGCCGGTTTCCAGGCCATGGGCATCGGCCTGCAGATCCTCAAGACCACGCCCGGCATGCAGCTGTGCGCGGTCGCCAACCGCAACCTGGAAAAAGCCGCGGGCGTGTTCGGCCAGGCCGGCCTGGTGGCGACCCCCTGCGACAGCCAGCACGCGCTCGAGAGCATGATCGCCGCCGGCCGCCCGGCAATCACCGAGGACGCGGTGGCGCTGGCCCGGGCCGAAGGCCTGGACGCCATCATCGAAGTCACCGGCTCGGTCGAGTTCGCCGCCCACGCAGTGCTCGCCGCGCTGGAAACCGGCAAGCACGTGGTGCAGATGAACGCCGAGCTGGACGGCACCATCGGCCCGATCCTCAAGGTCAAGGCCGACCAGGCCGGGGTGATCTACACCTTCTCCGACGGCGACCAGCCGGGCGTGCAGATGAACCTGCACCGCTTCGTCGCCGGCATCGGCGTGAAGCCGGTGCTGTGCGGCAACATCAAGGGCCTGCATGACCCCTACCGCAACCCCACCACCCAGGAAAGCTTCGCCAAGCGCTGGGGCCAGAAGCCGGCGATGGTCGCCTCCTTCGCCGACGGCACCAAGATTTCCTTCGAGCAGGCCATCGTCGCCAACGCCACCGGCATGACGGTGGCACGCCGCGGCATGCTCGGCCCGGATTTCTCGGGTGGCGATCCGGGTGCCCCGCTGACGCCGATCGAGCAGACCGTCGCCGCCTTCGAGCCGCACCTGGACCCGAACGGTCCCGGCATCGTCGACTACGTCGTCGGCGCGCGCCCCGGCCCGGGCGTTTTCGTTCTTGGCACCCTCGACGACCCGCGGCAGAAGCACTACCTGGAGCTCTACAAGCTGGGCCCGGGCCCCTACTACTGCTTCTATACGCCGTACCACCTGTGCCACTTCGAAGTGCCGACCTCGGTGGCGCGCGCGGTGCTGTTCGATGACCCGGTGCTGACCCCGCGCGGCGGCCCGAGCGTCGGCGTGATCGCCCTGGCGAAGAAGGACCTGGCCGCCGGCGAACGCATCGAGGATTTCGGCGGTTACGAAGTCTACGGCGTGGCCGAGAACATCGATGTCGTCCGCCGCGAGAACCTGCTGCCGATCGGCCTGGCGCTCGGCTGCACGCTGGCCCGCCCGGTGGCGAAGGACACTCCGCTGACCTTCGACGACGTGGTCATTCCGGAAGGTCGCCTGATCGATCACCTCTACGCCGAGCAGGAACTCCTCTTCGGCCGCTGATTCCCCGAATTGAATGCACAGGACGCACGCATGATCTTTCACGAAACCAAACTGAACGACGCCTTCCTCATCGAACTGCAGCGGCGCGGCGACGAGCGTGGCTTCTTCGCCCGCACCATGTGCAAGGAAGAGTTCGCCGCCCACGGCATGCAGACCGAATACGTGCAGCAGAACATGTCGGTATCCGCCGACCGCGGCACGTTGCGCGGCATGCACTACCAGATGAAACCGGTGGGCGAAGCCAAGCTGATCCGCTGCGTACGCGGGGCGATCGTCGACATCATCGTCGACATCCGCGCCGAATCCTCCACCTACCTGCAGCATCAGGCGTTCGAGCTGAACGAAGACAACAAGCACGAGCTGTACGTGCCGCCGGGCTTCGCCCACGCGTTCCTGACGCTCACCGACAACGTGGAAGTGACCTACCTGGTGTCGTCGCCCTATACGCCGAGTGCCGAGCGCGGCCTGCGTTACGACGACGAGCGCCTGGGCATCAGCTGGCCGATCCCGGTCACCACCCTCTCCGAGAAGGACGCGGCCTGGCCGTTGATCGCGGAAAGGACCGATCCACTCTACTGAGTGCGACGAGGCGCCGGAGCTTCCGGCGCCCGGTTGTCCCAGGCGGCAATCGACAAACGAAAAAAGCGGCCCGAAGGCCGCTTTTTTCGTATCTGCGAATCGCCCGTTACGGCACCGCCGCGACCTCGCCGCTTTCGTAGACGACGCTCTCCGGACGTGCCACCGACGTCGAGCGTCCCATCAGCCGCGAAGTCACGCCCAGGTTCTCCAATGGAGAATCCGCCGCTTCCACGACCGGGGAAAAGTTGAAACTTTCCATCAATCCCTGGAACACGATGTAGGCCTTGTTCAATTGTCCGGAGAAGACGAACTGCCGGATCAAACGAAGCTGGCGCAAGCGACACTTCAACAATGCGCGGGCACCGCGATACTTCGCAGCGACATAAAGCTCGTTGCGAATGAAGTGCCGATGATAATTGAGGCGGGTTGCATTAGTTTCGGTGCGAATGCTCAGCGCACCACTGGTCTGGCGCAGGTGCTGAACTTTGCTGTTGCCCACCATGTAACCCGGAACATCGCGGGTCATGCGCAGGGTATATTCGGTGTCTTCGCCCCAGATGAACATCTGCGCGATCGGCAGGCCATGTTTTTCGATGGTCGCCCGCGGCACGAGGATCGACACGAAGGTGGCGCGGGAAACCGGCGCCAGACCATGCTCGAGGAGCATCGGCCAGCCTTCGTAGGCGATGGCATTAAGGCGCTGATCGATGCTCGGGGTATTGGTCATCAGACCGGTTTCGGTGCGCGCGGTGGAGAGCAGGAAGGCGTGATCCACGCGCTTGGCGTCGAGCAGCGACTCCGCGTCCATCAGGCGCTCCAGGGCGTCATCGTCGGGAATCACGTCGTCATCCATCATCCAGACGAAGTCGGCGCCGGCCTGGTAGGCAATGCGGAAACCGGCGCTGAAGCCGCCTGCCGCGCCGATGTTGTTCGACAGGATATGGACTTCCATTCCGGGAAAACTGCCGTCCATCAGCATGCGCTCGGTGCCATCGGTGCTGGCGTTGTCGATGACGATCACGCCATCGCACGGCCGCGACTGACGGTAAACCGCCTCGAGGCACTGCTTGAGCAAGGTTTGACGGTTATAAGTGAGGACGACGGCGTATACACGCATGACATTTCTCCTTCCTTAGATGCATCTTTAATTGTCGAACAATCTCTATCTGTCCTGAAGTATCTTCTCATGAGCAATTTCGCCTACACAGCGAGCGAGAATCGAAACTATCGATCACTCTGCGGTGAAATCCTTCAGGCTTATACTTCAAGATGCGAGTTTTTTGACGGCTTAAAACTTTTCGTCACTCGCGGATCAATTGAAACGACATGAATATCGCCATGATGGCAATCTGTTAACTGTGACCTTTCGGTTCACCCAAACGATCCCTCGAAAATTGGTGAATTAGAGCGGTGGCGACGAAAGGCGGCTTTTGGCCACTAATCACCCAAGTCGGATAATCCACGCCAGAAAAAAGTCGAACGGCATCGGAAAATCGAATCGGTAATCCCCGTAAAAACGCCCAGGTTCCGACAGACGGTGCGGAGCGCGGTAGACGGCTGCCGCCGTTGCCGAACTTGCGCCCGTACCGTACTGCCGACACTCTATAGGGCTAGAACGACAGGACTCATCCATGCGGATTCTGGTTACCGGCGGCGCGGGTTTCATCGGCTCGGCGCTGATTCGCCACCTCATGCAGCACACCGGGCATCAGGTACTCAACGTCGACAAGCTGACCTACGCCGGCAACCTCGAGTCGCTCAGGGAAATCGACGGCAACCCGCGCTACGCCTTCCTCCACGCGGACATCGGCGATGCCGCCGCGATGGCGAGCGCCCTCGCGGACTTCGCGCCCGATGCGGTGATGCACCTCGCCGCCGAATCCCATGTCGACCGTTCCATCGACGGCCCGACCGCCTTCATCCAGACCAACATCGTCGGCAGCTACGTCCTGCTCGACGCCTGCCGCGCTTACTGGCAGACGCTGCCCGAGCCGCGCAAGTCGGCCTTCCGCTTCCACCATATCTCCACGGACGAGGTGTACGGCGACCTGCACGGCGCGAACGACCTGTTCCGTGAAACCACGCCCTACGCGCCGAGTTCGCCCTACTCGGCGAGCAAAGCCGCCTCGGACCACCTGGTGCGCGCCTGGCAGCGCACCTACGGGTTGCCGGTGCTGATCACCAACTGCTCGAACAACTACGGGCCCTATCACTTCCCCGAGAAGCTGATCCCGCTGGTGATCCTCAACGCGCTGGAAGGCAAGCCGCTGCCGGTGTATGGCAACGGCCAGCAGGTGCGCGACTGGCTGTTCGTCGAGGATCACGCCCGCGCGCTGCTCACCGTGGTGAGCCAGGGCAAGGTCGGCGAGACCTACAACGTCGGCGGCCACAACGAGCAGAAGAACCTCGACGTGGTGCGTGCCATCTGCGCGCTGCTGGAAGAGCTGGCGCCGAGCAAACCGGCGGGGCTCGCACGCTACGAAGACCTGATCACCTACGTCAGCGACCGTCCGGGCCACGACCTGCGCTACGCCATCGACGCCGGCAAGATCCAGCGCGAGCTGGGCTGGGTGCCACAGGAAACCTTCGCCAGCGGCCTGCGCAAGACCGTGCAGTGGTATCTGGACAACCTGGACTGGTGCCGGCGCGTGCAGGACGGCAGCTACCAGCGCGAGCGCCTCGGCGCCATCGACCCAATCAAGGAACACCCATGAAAGGAATCATCCTCGCCGGCGGCTCCGGCAGCCGGCTGCACCCCATCACCCTCGGTGTGTCCAAGCAACTGCTGCCGATCTACGACAAGCCGATGATCTACTACCCGATCTCGGTGCTGATGCTCGCCGGCATCCGCGACATCCTGATCATCTCAACGCCGCAGGACCTGCCGAACTTCCGCAAGATGCTCGGCGACGGCGCGCAGTTCGGGGTGAGGTTCCAGTACGCCGAGCAGCCGTCGCCGGATGGCCTGGCGCAGGCCTTCCTGATCGGCGAGGACTTCATCGGCGACGACTCGGTGTGCCTGATCCTCGGCGACAACATTTTCCACGGGCACCGTTTCACCGAGCAGTTGCTGCGCGCCGCCGCCCACCCGAGCGGCGCGACGGTGTTCGGCTACTGGGTGAAGGACCCGCAGCGTTTCGGCGTGGTCGAGTTCGATGAGCAGGGTCGCGCGCTGTCCATCGAGGAGAAGCCAGCCGAGCCGAAGTCCAGCTACGCGGTGACCGGGCTGTATTTCTACGACAACGACGTGATCGAGATCGCCAAGGCGGTCAAGCCGTCGCCGCGTGGCGAGCTGGAGATCACCGACATCAACAATGCCTACCTGCAGCGCGGCGACCTGCGCGTCGAACGCTTCGGCCGCGGCTTCGCCTGGCTCGACACCGGCACCCACGACAGCCTGCTGGAAGCCTCGCAATACGTGCAGACCATCGAACATCGCCAGGGCCTGAAGGTGGCCTGCCTCGAGGAAATCGCCTTCCAGCAGGGCTGGATCGACCGCGAGCGCCTCCTCGATCAGGCGCGGATTTTCGGCAAGACCGGTTACGGCGAATACCTGTACAAGCTGGAGAAGGAGAGCCGATGAACGTCATCCCCACCGAGCTGCCCGATGTGCTGGTGCTCGAACCCCGGGTCTTCGGCGACGAGCGCGGGTTCTTCTTCGAGAGCTTCAACGCCCGCGCCTTCGCCCAGGCCACCGGGCTGACGCCCGAGTTCGTCCAGGACAACCACTCGCGCTCGGCGCGGGGCGTGCTGCGCGGGCTGCATTACCAGATCAGCCAGGCACAAGGAAAACTGGTGCGCGTGGTCGCCGGCGAAGTGTTCGACGTCGCGGTCGACCTGCGACGCGGCTCGCCGACCTTCGGCCGCTGGACCGGCGTGCACCTGAGCGCCGACAACAAGCGGATGATGTGGGTGCCGGAAGGCTTCGCCCACGGTTTCCTGGTGCTCAGCGAGAGCGCCGAGTTCCTCTACAAGACCACCGACTACTACGCCCCGGAGCACGAGCGCTGCATCCGCTGGGACGATCCGCAGCTGGCCATCGACTGGCCGCTGCAGGAGGCGCCGCAATTGTCCGCCAAGGACCGCAACGGCGCCTCGTTCGCCGACGCCGAGCTGTTCCCGTGAGGATTCTGCTGATCGGCCGCCACGGCCAGGTCGCCCGGGCGCTGCAGCGCAGCCTCGCGCCACTGGGCGAGCTGAGCGTGCTCGGCAGCGAGCAACTGGACCTGCAGGACGTCGACGCGCTTCGCCGCGAAGTGCGCGCCCTGCGACCGGCACTGATCGTCAACGCAGCCGCGCACACTGCGGTGGACCTGGCGCAGAGCGAGCCGGACAAGGCCTTCGCGATCAACGCCACGGCGCCCGGCGTGCTCGCCGAGGAAGCCGCGGCGCTGGGCGCGGCGTTGATCCACTATTCCACCGACTACGTGTTCGACGGCCGCAAGCCCGCGCCCTACCTGGAAAGCGACGCGCCCAATCCGCTCGGCGTCTACGGCCAGAGCAAGCTGGCCGGCGAACGGGCGGTCCAGGCGGCGGGCGGCGAGCACCTGATCCTGCGCACCAGCTGGGTCTACTCGACCCAGGGGCGCAACTTCCTGCTGACCATGCAGAAGCTGCTGGCCGAGCGCGACGAACTCAAGGTGGTGGACGACCAGATCGGCGCGCCGACCTGGGCCGATTCCATCGCCGAGGCCACCGCGGCGCTGGTCCGCCGCTGGCAGGCGGGCACGCCCGGCGCCTGGGGCCTGTATCACTTCAGCGCCGGCGGCGAGACCTCCTGGTTCGGCTTCGCCCAAGCCATCGCCGCGCACCTCGCCACGCAGAATCGCCTGCGCGCGATGCTGCTGCCGATCCCGTCGAGCGACTACCCGACCCCGGCGCCGCGGCCGTTGAACTCGCGGCTCGACTGCACGCGGCTGCAGCGCGAATGGGGCGTCTCGCTGCCCGACTGGCGCGCAGCGCTGGCGCAGTGCCTGGCCGACAGCCCCACCTGAGCGCAGGGTGCGCCATGCGCACCACAAGTTTCCTGCCTCCCCGGTGCGCGCGGCGCACCCTACGGATATTCGGGCCTGCCGCCGGCGCGTAGGGTGCGCCATGCGCACCACAAGCCCCTGCTTCCCCGGTGCGCGCGGCGCACCCTACGGATATTCGAGCCTGCCGCCGGCACGTAGGGTGCGCCATGCGCACCACAAGCTCCCTGCTTCCCCCGGTGCGCGCGGCGCACCCAACGGATATTCGGGCCTGCCGCCGGCGCGTAGGGTGCGCCATGCGCACCACAGGCCTCCTGCCCCCCGGTGCGCGCGGCGCACCCAACGGATATCCGGGCCTGCCGCCGACGCGTAGGGTGCGCCATGCGCACCACAAGCCCCTGCTTCCCCGGTGCGCGCAGCGCAGCCTACGGATATTCGGGTCCGGCGCCCTGCTAGAATGCCGCCCATGACCGACCACCCCCATCCCCGCCGCCCGCGCTGGCGCAGTCTGGCGCTGCTCGCCGTGCTGCTGGCCCCCCTGCTGTGGCCGCTGCATCACCTCGCCGAGCGCTATTACCGCAGCGAACTGGCCGAGCAGAATCGCCAGACGCTCGACCTCTATGTCGCCAACTTGCTCGGCACCCTGCGCCGCTACGAGGTGCTGCCGCCGATTCTTGGCGACCTGCCGCCACTGCGCGCCGTGCTCGACCAGCCCGCCAGCGGGCCGACCCACGAGGCCGCCAATCGCCTGCTGTCGCAGTTGCGCGAGCAGACCGGTGCCGAGGTGATCTACCTGATGGATGCCGCCGGCAACACCCTGGCGGCGTCCAACTGGGACCAGCCGGACAGCTTCATCGGTCGCAACTTCGCCTTCCGGCCGTACTTCCGCGAGGCCATTGCCGGCCAGCAGGGGCGCTTCTTCGGCCTCGGCACCACGTCCGGCAAGCGTGGCTACTACTTCGCCTCGGCGGTGAGGGAAGGCGAGCGGGTGCTCGGGGCGCTGGTGGTCAAGGTCGACCTGGACATCACCGAAGTGCCCTGGGGAAACACCCCCGAGCAATTGCTGGTGACCGACCACCACGGCGTGGTGATCCTCACCTCGCGGGCGCAGTGGCGTTACCGGGCCAGCCGTCCGTTGTCGGTGCGCGAGCGCGACGAGATCGCCGACAACCAGCCCTACCCGACCCGCGAACCCGTCCCCCTGCAATTGAAGAGCGACGCCTGGATGGCGCAGAGCCGGGTGCTGCAGGAAACCGGCTGGACGGTGAATATCCTCGCGCCGCGCTCGATGATCGAGCGACGCGTGCAGACCAGCGTGGCGATCGGCGGCGGCGCCCTGCTCCTGCTGATGCTGATGCTCGGTCTGATGATGCAGCGCCGCCGTCACTACCTGGAACGGATCGCCTTCGACAGCCGCGCGCGCCAGGAACTGGAGAGCCGCGTGCTGGAGCGGACCCATGACCTGGAAACCCTCAACAGCCGGCTGAAGGACGAGGTGCTCGAACGCGAGCACGCCCAGCAGGAAGCCGCCCGCGCCCAGGATGAGCTGGTGCAGGCCGGCAAGCTCTCGGTGCTCGGCACCATGAGCGCGAGCATCAGCCACGAGCTCAACCAGCCACTGGCGGCGATCCGCAGCTACGCCGAGAACGCCGCCGTGCTGCTCGACCACCAGCGCATCGATGACGCGCGCGGCAACCTCAAGCTGATCGGCGAACTGACCGGGCGCATGGCTTCGATCATCGCCCACCTGCGCGCTTTCGCCCGGCGCGACCGGCACGCGCCGGAAAGCGTCGCCCTGCAGCCGGCCCTGGACGATGCCCTGGCCCTGCTGGCGCAGCGTCGGCGGGCGATGGAGGTGGAGCTGATCCGCGATCTGCCGGATGCGCCGCTGTGGGTGCAGGCCGGTGAAACCCGCCTGCGCCAGGTACTCGGCAACCTGCTCGCCAACGCCCTCGACGCACTGACCGCCAAGGCCCCGCCGCGGCGCCTGTGGCTGAACGCCGAGCAGACCACCGACGGCGTCGAGCTGCGTATTCGCGACAACGGCCCGGGCTTCACTGAGGAGGCCCTGCAGCGCGCCCGCGAGCCGTTCTTCACCACCAAGACCAGCACACAGGGCCTCGGCCTCGGGCTGGCGATCTGCGATACCCTGATGCGCGCCCTGGGGGGCGAGCTGCTGCTTGCCAACCATCCCGAGGGCGGTGCCCTGCTCACCCTGCGCCTGCGCGCCGCCGCGCCCGGCGTCAACCCGCACCCGCCGGAGGACTTTGCATGAGTACCGATTCGCCGATCGATGGCCGCGTCGAGGTCCTGCTGATCGACGACGACCCGCACCTGCGCCAGGCCCTCAGCCAGACCCTGGACCTGGCCGGGCTCAAGGTACTCGCACTGGACAGCGCCGACGGCGTCGGCGATCGCCTGGACGCCGACTGGCCGGGCGTGGTGGTCAGCGATATCCGCATGCCCGGCGTCGATGGCCTGCAGCTGCTCGAAGCGCTGCACGCCAAGGACCCCGGCCTACCGGTGCTGCTGATCACCGGGCACGGCGACGTACCGCTGGCGGTGCAGGCGATGCGCGCCGGCGCCTACGATTTCCTCGAGAAACCCTTCCCCAGCGAGAACCTGCTGGACAGCGTGCGCCGCGCCCTCGACCTGCGCCGCCTGCAACTGGACAACCGCAGCCTGCGCCTGGCCCTGGCCGACCGCCATGAACTGTCCGGCCGGCTGCTCGGCCAGTCGGCGCCGACCCGTCGCCTGCGCGAGCAGATCGGCGCGCTGGCGGCGACCAACGCCGACGTGCTGATCCTGGGCGAAACCGGTTCCGGCAAGGAGGTCGTGGCGCGCGCCCTGCACGAGCTCTCGGCACGACGCAATGGCCCCTTCGTCGCGATCAATGCCGGCGCGCTGGCCGAGTCGGTGGTGGAAAGCGAGCTGTTCGGCCATGAGGCCGGCGCCTTCACCGGGGCGCAGAAACGCCGCATCGGCAAGTTCGAGCACGCCAACGGCGGCACCCTGTTCCTCGACGAGATCGAGAGCATGAGCCTCGACGTGCAGGTCAAGCTGCTGCGCCTGCTGCAGGAGCGCATCGTCGAACGGATGGGCTCGAACCAGCTGATCCCGCTGGATATCCGCGTCATCGCCGCGACCAAGGAAGACCTGCGCCAGGCCGCCGACCAGGGCCGCTTTCGCGCCGATCTGTACTACCGGCTGAACGTCGCGCCGCTGCGCATTCCGCCGTTGCGCGAGCGCGGCGAGGACGCGCTGCTGCTGTTCGAGCATTTCGCCGAAGCCGCCAGCGCGCGGCACAAGCTGCCGCGGCGCGAGTTGCAGCCGCTGCAAAGGGCGATGCTGCTGCGGCATGCCTGGCCGGGCAACGTGCGCGAACTGCAGAACGCCGCCGAGCGTTTCGCCCTCGGCCTGGAACTGGCGCTGGACAACCATGCGCCGAGCCTGCCGGCGGTGCAGGGCGGCCTCGGCGAACAGGTCGAGGCCTTCGAGCGGGCGTTGATCGCCGCCGAGTTGAGCCGACCGCACGGGTCGATGCGCAGCCTCGCCGAAGCCCTCGGCCTGCCGCGCAAGACCCTGCACGACAAACTGCGCAAGCACGGTCTGCATTTCGGCGAAGGCAGCGATGAAAGTGACTGAGCGGTCAGCCGAATAGCGTTTCGCCACCTTGATCGGCGGCGCGCCATTTACTGTTCTTCCTGCGACACCCCGCCACGGCGCCGCTCGTCGCCTTGACTCAGATCATCCTGCGCCAAGGTAGTGCGCGCCCAATGGAATCAGCTAACCGATTCCGGAGGGCATCATGGAACGACAAACGACGCGCAAGCTGCGCCTCGGCGCACTCACCGCACTGGTCATCGGCTCGATGGTCGGCGGCGGCATCTTCTCACTGCCACAGAACATGGCGGCCAGCGCCGGCGCCGGCGCGGTACTGATCGGCTGGGCGATCACCGCGGTGGGCATGCTCACCCTGGCGCTGGTGTTCCAGAACCTCGCGGTGCGCAAGCCCGAGCTGGACACCGGGGTCTACGCCTACGCGAAAGCGGGCTTCGGCGACTACATGGGTTTCTCGTCCGCCTGGGGCTACTGGATCAGCGCCTGGATCGGCAACGTCAGCTACTTCGTGCTGCTGTTCGCCACCTTGGGCTACTTCTTCCCGGTCTTCGGCGAAGGCAACACGCCGGCCTCGATCATCGGCGCCTCGCTGCTGCTCTGGGGCGTGCACTTCCTGGTCCTGCGCGGAATCCACGAGGCGGCGCTGGTCAACCTGATCACCACCGTGGCGAAGATCGTCCCGCTGCTGATCTTCATCGTCATCACCGCCCTGGCCTTCAACGTCGACCTGTTTACCGCGGACTTCTGGGGTAAAGGCAACCCCGACCTGGGCAGCGTGCTGAACCAGGTGCGCGGGATGATGCTGGTCACCGTCTGGGTGTTCATCGGCATCGAGGGCGCCAGCATCTACTCGGCGCGCGCCGAACACCGCAGCGAGGTGGCAAAGGCCACCGCGATCGGCTTCTACAGCGTGCTCCTGCTGCTGGTACTGGTGAACGTACTGTCCATGGGCGTGCTCGGGCAGGCCGAGCTGGCGGCGCTGAAGAATCCGTCGATGGCAGGCGTACTGGAACATGTGGTCGGCCACTGGGGCGCGGTGCTGATCAGCGTCGGGCTGGTGGTCTCGCTGACCGGCGCGCTGCTGTCCTGGACGCTGCTCTGCGCGGAGATCCTCTTCGCCGGCGCACGCGACCACACCATGCCGAACTTCCTCAAGAAGGAGAACGCCAACGGTGTCCCGGCGAATGCGCTGTGGCTGTCCAACGGGCTGATCCAGCTGTTCCTGATCATCACCCTGTTCAACTCGGCGACCTACCTCAACCTGCTCTACCTCGCCACCTCGATGATCCTGGTGCCGTACTTCTGGTCGGCCGCCTACGCCGCACTGCTCGCCCTGCGTGGTGAGACCTACGAGCAGGCCGCCGGCGCACGCCGCCGCGACCTGGCGATCGGCGCGGTGGCGGTGCTCTACGCGGTCTGGCTGCTCTACGCCGGCGGCCTCAAGTACGTGCTGCTGTCGGCCCTGCTGTACGCACCCGGCGCGCTGTTCTTCGCCAAGGCCAAGCGCGAACAGGGCCAGCCAGTCTTCACCGGCGTGGAAAAAGTCATCCTCGCCGCGGTGCTGGTCGGCGCGGCCGTCGCCGCCTACGGCCTCTACGACGGCTTCCTCAGCCTTTGATCCACCCGGTTCAAGGAGAACCTCCATGTCCAACCCCACAGAAAAACTCGGCGTGCACTCCGAAGCCGGCAAGCTGCGCAAGGTGATGGTCTGCGCGCCCGGCCTCGCGCACCTGAGGCTCACGCCGGACAACGCCGACGAACTGCTCTTCGACGATGTCATCTGGGTCAGCCAGGCCAAGCGCGACCACTTCGACTTCGTCACCAAGATGCGCGAGCGCGGCGTCGAGGTGCTGGAGATGCACAACCTGCTCACCGAGACGGTGAAGAACCCGCAGGCGCTGAAATGGATTCTCGATCACAAGCTCGCCGTCGACCTGGTCGGCGTCGGCCTGCAGGACGAGCTGCGCAGCTGGATGGAAGGCCTGGAGCCGCGCACGCTGGCGGAGTTCCTCATCGGCGGGGTGTCGGCCACCGACCTGAAGGGCAGCCACGGCGGCGAGATGATCCGCCTGTTCCGCGACTACCTCGGCCACAGCAGCTTCCTGCTGCCGCCGCTGCCCAACACCGTGTTCACCCGCGACACCACCTGCTGGATCTACGGCGGGGTCACGCTAAACCCGATGTACTGGCCGGCGCGCCGCCAGGAAACCCTGCTCGCCGCGGCGATCTATCGCTTCCACCCGGAATTCGCCGGCGCCGACTTCCAGGTCTGGTACGGCGACCCTGAAGTCGACCACGGCCAGGCGACCCTGGAAGGCGGCGACGTGATGCCGATTGGCAACGGCGTGGTGCTGATCGGCATGGGCGAGCGCAGTTCGCGCCAGGCCATCGGCCAGCTCGCGCAGTCGCTGTTCCGCAACGGCGCGGCCGAGCGGGTGATCGTCGCCGGGCTGCCGAAGTCGCGCGCCTCCATGCACCTGGACACGGTGTTCAGCTTCTGCGACCGCGACCTGGTCACGGTCTTCCCCGCCGCGGTGAACGCCATCGTGCCCTTCAGCCTGCGCCCGGACGAAAGCAAGCCCGGCGGCATCGACATCCGCCGCGAGGAGAAAGGCTTCGTCGACGTGGTGGCCGGGGCACTCGGCCTGCCGCAGCTGCGCACCATCGAGACCGGCGGCGACAGCTTCGAGGCCGAACGCGAACAGTGGGACGACGGCAACAACGTGGTCGCCCTGGAGCCCGGCGTCGTCATCGCCTACGACCGCAACACCTTCACCAACACCCGCCTGCGCAAGGCCGGGGTGGAGGTCATCACCATCGACGCCAGCGAGCTGGGCCGCGGCCGTGGTGGCGGCCACTGCATGACCTGCCCGATCGTCCGCGACCCCATCGACTACTGATACGACAGCGCGCGGTCCCGGCCGCGCGCCGCTCGACACAAGGAACAGCGACCATGGCCTTCAACATCCACAACCGCAGCCTGCTCAGCCTGATGCACCACAGCGAACGCGAACTCTGCTACCTGCTCGACCTGTCGCGGGACCTCAAGCGCGCCAAGTACACCGGCACCGAACGCCAGCACCTGAAAGGCAAGAACATCGCGCTGATCTTCGAGAAGACCTCCACGCGCACCCGCTGCGCCTTCGAGGTGGCGGCCTACGACCAGGGCGCCAACGTCACCTACATCGACCCGAACTCCTCGCAGATTGGCCACAAGGAGAGCATGAAGGACACCGCCCGCGTGCTCGGGCGGATGTACGACGCCATCGAGTACCGCGGCTTCAAGCAGGCCATCGTCGAGGAACTGGCGAAATACGCCGGGGTGCCGGTGTTCAACGGCCTGACCGACGAATACCACCCGACGCAGATGATCGCCGACGTGATGACCATGCGCGAACACAGCGACAAGCCGATGCATTCGATCAGCTACGCCTACCTGGGCGACGCGCGGTTCAACATGGGCAAGTCGCTGTTGCTGATCGGTGCCAAGCTCGGCATGGACGTGCGTATCGGCGCGCCCAAGGCGCTGTGGCCGAGCCAGGAACACATCGACGCCTGCCAGGCCTTCGCCGACGCCAGCGGCGCCACCCTGACGCTCACCGAGGACCCGTTGGAGGCGGTCAAGGGCGTCGATTTCATCCACACCGACGTCTGGGTCTCCATGGGTGAACCGGTGGAAGCCTGGGCCGAGCGCATCGGCCAGCTGCTGCCGTACCAGGTCAACGCCGCGCTGATGAAGGCGGCGGGCAACCCGCGGGTGAAGTTCATGCACTGCCTGCCGGCGTTCCACAACTCGGAAACCAAGGTCGGCCAGCAGATCGCCGCGCAGTATCCGAACCTCGCCAACGGCATCGAAGTGACCGAGGACGTCTTCGAGTCGCCGGCCAACATCGCCTTCGAGCAGGCGGAAAACCGCATGCACACGATCAAGGCGATCCTCGTCTCGACCCTCGCCGAAATCTGACCCCCGCGCCCGCTACGCCCGACGGGTGCGCGGCGGGCCTGACAAGGAGAACCCCATGCGCATCGCCATCGCCCTGGGCGGCAACGCCCTGCTTCGCCGCGGCGAACCCCTGAGCGCGGAAAACCAGCGCGGCAACGTGCGCCTCGCCTGCACGCAGATCGCCAAGGTGGCGGCCGGCAACCAGTTGGTCATCGCCCACGGCAACGGCCCGCAGGTCGGCCTGCTGGCCCTGCAGGGCGCCGCCTACAAGGACGTCGCCAGCTATCCGCTGGACGTCCTCGGCGCCGAAACCGAGGGCATGATCGGCTACATGATCGAACAGGAACTGGGCAACCTGCTGCCCCTCGAGGTGCCCTTCGCCACCCTCCTCACCCAGGTCGAGGTGGACGCCGCGGACCCGGCGTTCGCCGCGCCGAGCAAACCGATCGGCCCGGTGTATACGCGCGCCGACGCCGAACGCCTGGCCGCCGAAAAGGGCTGGAGCATCGCCGCCGACGGCGAGCACTTCCGCCGCGTGGTCGCCAGCCCCAGGCCCAAGCGGATCTTCGAGCTGCGCCCGCTGAGCTGGCTGCTGGAGAAGGGCTGCGTGGTGATCTGCGCCGGCGGCGGCGGCATCCCGGTGCGCTACGACGCCGAGGGCAAGCTCGAAGGCGTCGAGGCGGTGATCGACAAGGACCTCTGCTCCGCGTTGCTGGCCCGGCAACTGGAGTGCGACCTGCTGGTGATCGCCACCGACGTCGACGGCGTCTACCTGGACTGGGGCACGCCCGACAAGCGCGCCATCGCCCAGGCGCGCCCGGACGATCTCGACGCTCTGGACTTCGCCGCCGGCTCCATGGGGCCGAAAGTGCAGGCCGCCTGCGAGTTCGCCCGGCAGACCGGCAAGCCGGCGGTGATCGGCTCGCTGGCCGATATCGAAGCCATCGTCGCCGGAAGCGCCGGGACCCGCGTCGACCTCGGCGCCGCCGCCCTCACCTACCGCTGATCCCGCCACCGCGCGAAGGCCGCCCGGCCTTCGCGGCCTTTTCGCCGCGCCCCGCCACGCGACTTGCCGACGGATTCAGTGACTCGACGGTCACCGAATTCGTCAGCATGTACATTCGCTTGATCCGACCGCCCCATGAACGGGGCGGCAGACGCCCGATTCAACGCCAATAATCGACAGACCGGGGTTTCCCGGCACTGTCTTCCTTGCGTGAGGAGCTATTCGAGTCATGTCTCGCCTACCCGTCATCGTCGGCTTCGGTGGTTACAACTCCGCGGGCCGCAGCTCGTTTCACCACGGCTTCCGCCGCACCGTCATCGAATCGCTGGACGCCCAGGCGCGCCAGCAGACACTGACCGGCCTGGCCGTGATGATGAAGCTGGTCAGCGTGGTCGACGGCGAATACCGCGACGCCGACGGCGCCGCGCTGACGCCGGCGCAGATCGAAGAGCGCTTCGGCGGGCAGATTCTCGCCTCCACGCTGATCCGCCGGATCGAGAAGCAGCACCTCGACGTGAACGCCGCGCACTGGCACAAGAACCTCGAGATCGGCGGCGCCAACGGCCAGCCACTGAGCTTCACGGTGGCCGCCAAGCAATTGCCGGAGCCGCTGCCGGCGAACTGGTCGGTGGAGCCGATCAGCGACACCGAGGTCTGCGTCACCCTGCACGAGCGCTGCGAGATCAAGGTCGACAGCTACCGCGAGCTGCCGGTTAAATCCGCCGGCCAGTTGCCCACCGGCTTCGAGCCCGGCGAACTGTACAACTCGCGCTTCCACCCCCGCGGCCTGCAGATGACCGTGGTCGGCGTCACCGACGCGCTGCGCTCGGTGGGCATCGACTGGGCGCGCATCGTCGAACGCGTCGCGCCCGGCGAAATTGCCGTGTTCTCCGGCAGCCTGATGACCCAGATGGACGAGTACGGCAACGGCGGGCTGCTGCAGTCGCGCCTGCGCGGGCACCGGGTCAGCGCCAAGCAGCTGCCACTCGGTTTCAACAGCATGCCCACCGACTTCATCAACGCCTACGTGCTGGGCAGCGTCGGCGAAACCGGGACCATCACCGGCGCCTGCGCGACCTTCCTCTACAACCTGCAGAAAGGCATCGAAGGCATTGCCTCGGGCCGCTCGCGGGTCGTCGTGGTGGGCAACAGCGAAGCCCCGATCCTTCCCGAATGCATCGAAGGCTACGCGGCCATGGGCGCGCTGGCCACCGAGGAAAACCTGCGCCTGATCGAAGGCCGCGACGACGTCGACTTCCGCCGCTCCAGCCGCCCGTTCGGGCAGAACTGCGGCTTCACCCTGGCCGAATCCAGCCAGTACGTGGTGCTGATGGACGACGAGCTGGCGCTGGAGCTGGGCGCCGACATCCACGGCGCTGTGCCGGACGTGTTCATCAACGCCGACGGCTTCAAGAAGTCGATCTCCGCCCCCGGTCCCGGCAACTACCTGACCATGGCCCAGGCCGTGGCCGCCGCCAGCCAGCTGGTCGGCCTCGACGGCGTGCGCCAGCGCAGCTTCATCCACGCCCACGGCTCCAGCACGCCGGCCAACCGGGTCACCGAGTCGCAGCTGCTCGACCGCGTCGCCGCGGCGTTCGGCATCGAGGACTGGCCGGTGACCGCGGTGAAGGCGTTCGTCGGGCATTCCCTGGCGCCGGCCAGCGGCGACCAGTTGATCTCAGCCCTGGGCAGCTTCAAGTACGGGATCATTCCCGGCATCAAGACCATCGACGCGGTGGCCGACGATGTGCACCGCGAGCACCTGCGCATCCTCACCGAGGACGCCGCGGTGGGCGAACAGGCGCTGGACGTCTGCTTCATCAACTCCAA
The DNA here is from genome assembly GCF_002364635.1 of Pseudomonas sp. UBA3153. NCBI lineage: Bacteria > Pseudomonadati > Pseudomonadota > Gammaproteobacteria > Pseudomonadales > Pseudomonadaceae > Pseudomonas > Pseudomonas sp. UBA3153. The sequence continues at coordinate 13,061 of NZ_DEYR01000002.1, read as the reverse complement.
GGGCTTCGGCGGCAACAACGCCAGCGCCTACGTGCTGGCCCCGCGGTTGGTCGAGAAGATGCTGCGCAAACGCCACGGCGAAGCGGCCTTCGCCGCCTACAGCGAGCGCCGCGAGCAGACCCGCGCGGCGGCCGCCGCCTACGAGAGCCGCGCGCTGAACGGCCAGTTCGACGTCATCTACAACTTCGGCCAGGACCTCATCGACGACAGCGAGATCGACATCAGTGCCGACGGCGTCAAGGTGCCGGGCTTCGCCAAGCCGCTCGCCTACAAGCAGGACGCGCGCTACCGCGACATGCTCGAGGACTGACGCGTCCGGCCGCGCGCATGTAGGCGCGCGCGGCGCTTACGCCACCAGATCACCAGCCCGGTCAGCGCCAGCACGGCGATCGCCAGGCCGAGCACGGCGATCAGCACCCGTCCCGCGAAGCCAAAGATGCGTCCGCCGTGGATCGGCAGCTGCAACCGATAGAAGCGTTCGCCCCAACTGCCCTGGCCGGGAATCTCCTGGCCGAGCAGGCGTCCGTCGCTGCCGTCGAAGAACAGCCAGGCGTTGCCTTGGTCGCTGGCGTGGTCGCCGAAACCGGCACCGTAGAAGTGGTATTCGAAGCTGTAGTACAGCTCGGTGATCGGCGCGCTCAGGCTGAGCCGCCGGCCATGCGCCTCGGCGTAGCCATAGGCCTGATCGTAGCCGTAGGTGGTGGCGCCCAATTGCTCCTTCGGCAGCCGCGCGCGGGCTTCGTAGACGCTCGGAGCGACCGGTGAAAGCAGCGAAACCACGGGCTTGAACACCGGTTCGGCGAGGTTCATCGCTACGCTGCTCAGCGCCACCGGCGTCAGCAGCAGCCGCCCTCGGTGGGTTTGAGCAGCGTCACGTCGAAGTTGCCGGTGGTGCCGTTGTAGGCCGGCGAGGTGTTGGGGTTGAACGAATCCGAGTAGCTGACATAGGGCGAAAGGCCGTTGTCGAAGGCGTAGAGCACGCCGATACGCCCGGTGAGCTTGCTCTCCTTGTCGCTGTCCGATTGGTCGCCGTAGATCGAATTGGTCTGCTCGAACGAGGTCTCCACCCAGTCCTGGCGCAGGCCGAGGGAGAAGCGCCAGCGGTCGAGGGCGATCAGGTCCTGCAGGTAGAGGCCAGTCTGCTCCAGGCGGCGGCTCTCGTCGTACTGGTGGTAGAAGCTGTAGGTCACCTCGGGCCGCACCCCGGTATAGGGGTTGACCGCGCTGGCGGTGCCACCGTCGTAGTTCACCCGCGCCTTGCGCCGCTGGTAGTCGAGGCAGGTGACCAGGGTGTGCTCGAGCGCTCCGGTGGCGAACTCGAACTGCATCTGGTTATCCACGCTCCAGGCGTGCAACGCCTCCTGGGCACCGGTGTAGGCGCGATAGAGGTCGCCATCGGCGCCGTAGCCATACTGGGTCGTGTAGCCGTACTGGTAGACCTGTTCGGAATCCACGCGCGAATCCAGGTACTGGAAGTTCTGCCGCGCGGACACCAGGTCGTTGAAGCGGTGTTCGAGCTGGTAGCCGAGCATCTGCTGGTCGCGCTCGAATTTCTCGCGGTCGTCCTCGCCCTCGAAGAAGTGCGTGGAGATGCGTTGCCCGTTGTGCTGATAAACAGTTCCGTCGGCCGGCAGGCCGCCGTGATAGCCACTTTTTGGGTCGTGCTGGAGCATCGCCAGCAGGGTCAGGCGGGTGTCGTCGGTGAAATCGATGCTCAACGAGGGCATCAGCGCGTAACGCTGCTCTTCGATGCCATCCACCTGGTTGTCGGCGTCCTTGACCACCCCGACCAGCCGGTAGGCCATGCGCTGCTCGTCGCCCAGCGGGCCGGTGAAGTCGAAGGCGCCCTGCTTGAAGTCGTTGCTGCCCAGGGTCAGCTGCAGCTGGCGGTGCGCCTCGTATTCCGGCTTCTTGCTGGTCAACGCCACCAGCCCGCCCGGATTGCTGCGCCCATAGAGCACCGACGACGGCCCCTTCAGCACGTCGATGCGCTCGAGGAAATAGGGGTCGACCTGCAGGCTGCTGTAGGTGCCGCTGTCGCCGAGCATCTTCTGCCCGTCGAGGAACAGGTTGTCCACCGAACCGTCGTTGATCCCGCGCAGCGCCACGTAGTCGTAACGGGTCGTGGCGCCGTAGGGCGTACTCATCAGGCCCGGCGTGTAGCGCAGGGCCTGGGCGACCGTCTGCGAGCCCTGATCGTCCATCTGCTGGCGGGTGACCACCGAGACGCTCTGCGAGGTTTCCAGCAACGGCAGGCTGGTCTTGGTCGCCACGCTGCTGTGGGTGGCGTTGTAGCCCTCCATCGAACCCAGCGCGTTACCCAGGCTGCCCTGCACGTGCAGCGTCTGCAGCTCGACCGGTGCGCTTTCCGCCACCAGCGAATAGTTGCCCTGGGCATCGCGTACCGCGCGCAGGCCGCTGCCGCGAAGCAGCGCGGCGAAACCCTGGTCGACCGCGTATTCACCGCGCAGCCCGCTGGAGTTCAAGCCTTGCACCAGGTTGCCATCCACCGACAGCAGCACCCCGGCGTCGCCGGCGAAGCGGCTCAGCGCGCTGGACAGCGGCCCGGCGGGGATCTCGTAGCGGCGGGCGTCGGTTTCGGCGGCACTCGCCGGCGGTGCGGCGAGAATACTCAGCGGCAGCGCGATGACGGCGGCACGGACGGCGCGCGTCAGCGGACGCGGTGTGCAAGGCAGAGAGCGGGAGCGCATGGCAGGACCTTTGTTCTCGTTGAAGGGCGGTGATTGCCTCTAAAGCCAAGCGAGAACGAAAAAGGGGAACCGCCCGAACGATTTTTTTTGCTGCCGCGCATCAGGCCGGCTCCAGGCTCACCCACCATGGCAAGCGACGCTGCACGCGCACCGGCAGGGTGCCGGCGAGCGCATCGAGCACGCGCTCGGTATCGGCCAGCGGGAAGGCGCCGACCACGCGCAGCCCGGCGATGCGCGGATCGCAGCCTAGGTAGCCGTGGCGGTAGCGGCCCAGTTCGGCGAGGAACGCGTCGAGGCGCATGTCGTCGGCCAGCAGCATGCCGCCGGACCAGGCCTGCGCGGCGCGTTGCAGCGGTCCGCTGGTGACCGCCCCGGCGGAGGAAAACCGCCATTGCCGGCCGGCCGACAGCGGCGTCGCCGCCGACCCTGCGCCGCGCAGCATGAAGTCGCCGGCATACAGGCTGAGCTGGGTTTCACCGTCGAGCTGGCGCAGCGAAAAGTGCGCGCCCCGCTCGCTGCGCAGCACGCCCTCGGCACTGCGCACCAGCAACGGCCGGCGTTCCGTCGGGGCGTCGACGAGGATCTCGCCGCGGTACAGCGACAGGGTCCGCGCGGCATCGTCGAACGCGATGTCGACCGCGCTGTCGGTGTTCAGCCACAGCTGCGAGCCGTCGGCCAGGCGCAGGTCGCGGATTTCGCCAACCGCGCTGCGCTGGCTGGCGAACCAGCCGCGCGCGCCCAGGCGATCGACGCCGAGCCAGGCCAGCGCGCCACCGCCGCAGAGCACGCTCAGGGTCCTCAACGCCTGCCGGCGACCGCAGCGGCTGCCGAGCATACTGGCGGCCGCGCGACCGCCGGGCTCGCTGGAGAGACGCTGCAGCTGGCCGCTGAGACGTTCAACCTTGCGCCAGGCATGGGCGTGATCCGGTTGCGCCAGCCAGGCCTGCCAGGCCTGCCGCTCGTCCTCGCCCACGCGCCCGGAATGCAGCACGGCGAACCAGTCCGCCGCTTCCTGCAACACGCGGAAATTCTGGCTCATCAGGCGTCGTCCATCAGCGTCAGGCACTGCAGCATCGCCTGCGCCATGTACTTCTTCACCATCCGCTCGGAGACGCCCAGCTCGCCGGCGATCTGCACGTAGGTGAGGCCGTGCAGCTGGGAGAGCAGAAAGGCGCGGCGGACCTTTTCCGGCAGCCGCGCCAGCAGCGTATCCACCTGCAGCAGCGTCTCGACGATCAGCGCGCGGGTTTCCGGCGAGGGCGCCAGTGTCTCCGGTTGCAGCGCAAGCGCATCGAGATACGCCTGCTCGATCTGCCGGCGCCGCCAGTGGTTGACCAGCAGGCTTTTGGCGATGGTGTGCAGGTAGGCACGTGGCTCGCGGATGGTGGCGACGTCGTGATCGCGGGCGAGCACGCGGAGGAAGGTGTCCTGGGCGAGGTCGGCGGCGTTATGCGCGCATCCGAGCTGGTGCCTCAGCCAGCCTTGCAGCCAGCCGTGGTGATCGGCATAGAGCCGCTGCAGGTCGTTCGGCCTGACTATGCCTTCGCTGTTCATAGAAATCCCCCGACCCTTTCGGGCAAATGATAATTAATATCATAAAGGGCTTCCAGCGGCGATCAGTCCAGCCGTTGCGCCAGCCGCACCAGGTCGTCGCGCCAGTCCACCGCCTTCGGCAGGGCGAGGAAATGCGGGTTGAGGTAGGACTCGCGTGGTTCGTAGGTCAGCGGCTCGCCGGCGATGCCGAGCACCTCGCCGCCCGCGCCTTCGAGCACGCCCTGGGCCGCCGCGGTGTCCCACTGCGAGGTGGGTGCCAGGCGCGGATAACAGTCGGCCGCGCCCTCGGCCAGCAGGCAGAACTTCAACGAGCTGCCGACGCTGGCCAGTTGCAGGTCGCCGAAGCGCTCGCTCAGCCCCTGCAGCAGGCGTTCCTGCGCCGGGCTGGAATGGCGACGGCTGGCGACTACGGTGAAACGCTCCGCCGGCTGCGCGCGCACGGCGATCGGCATGGGCGCGCCATCGCGCTCGCACATGAACGCACCGCTGCCGGCGCCGCCGTAATAGCAGCGCCCGGAACAGGGAATCCCGACCACACCGAAGAGCACGCGGCCACGCTCGATCAGGGCGACGTTGACGGTGAATTCCTCGGAGCCGGCGATGAACTCCTTGGTGCCGTCCAGCGGGTCGACCAGCCACCAGCGCTGCCAGCGTTCGCGCTCGCCCAGGGCGATCTCGCAATCCTCCTCGGACAGCACCGGAATCGTCGGATCGAGCGCGCGCAGGCCGTCCGCCAGCACCTGATGGGCGGCGAGGTCGGCGGCGGTGACCGGCGAGGCGTCGGACTTTTCCCGCACCGCCAGGTCGCTGCGCCAGTAGGGCATGATCGCCGCGCCGGCGCGCTGCACCAGCTCGATCACCTCTGCCAGTAGGGCGGCGCTCACAGAACGAACTCGCCGCGCTGGCCGAGCAGGTCGCGCGCCAGGTACAACGCCGCCAGGGCGCGGCCCTCGCTGAACTGCGGGTGCTGCACCAGGCTCGACAGTTCGCGCAGGTTGACCTGGCTGACGCCCAGCGGCTCGGGCTCGTCGCCCGGCAGGCTTTCCGGGTAGAGGTCGCGCGCCAGCACCACCTGGATCTTCTGGCTCATGTAGCCCGGCGACAGCGACAGCTCGGTGAGGTATTCCAGGCGCCGCGCGCCGAAGCCGGCCTCTTCCTTGAGCTCACGCTCGGCGGCGACCAGCACGTCCTCGCCCGGCTCGATGAGGCCCTTGGGCAGCGACAACTGGTAGTCGTCGGTGCCCGCGCAATACTCCTCCACCAGCAGCGCATGGTCGCTGTCGGCCAGCGCCACGATCATCACCGCGCCGTAGCCGACGCCCTTGCTGGCGAGCCGTTCGTAGGTCCGCTCGACGCCGTTGGAGAAGCGCAACTGCAGCTCCTCGACGGAAAACAGGCGACTTTTGGCGACGATCTCGCGGGCGAGTACGGTGGGTTTCTGACGCATGGGCTGACTCCTTGGCGCGAACGGGTATCATACCGCGCCTTTCCCGATTATCCCCGTCGGAGATTCACCGCCCAGCGCGACCGGCCGCGAGGAACCCGCCATGACCACCCTGCCCTGGTCCGAAATCGATACCGTGCTGCTCGACATGGACGGCACCCTGCTCGACCTGCATTTCGACAACCACTTCTGGCTGGAGCACCTGCCGCGGCGCTACGCCGAGCATCACGGCGTGTCCGCCGAACGGGCCCGCGCGGAGCTGCTGCCGTTGTTCCGCGAGCATGCCGGCACGCTGAACTGGTACTGCACGGATTTCTGGAGCCGCGAGCTGGGCCTGTCGATCCGCGAGATCAAGCGTGAAGTGGCCCACCTGATCGCCCTGCGGCCCGACGCCGACACCTTCCTCGCCGCCGTGCGCGCCGCCGGCAAGCGGGTCGCGCTGATCACCAACGCACACCGCGATTCGCTGTCGCTGAAGATGGAGAAGGTCGCCCTGGCGCCCTATTTCGACCGCCTCATCAGCTCCCACGACTACGGCTTTCCCAAGGAAGACCAGCAGTTCTGGTTCGCCCTGCAAGAGGACTTCGGGTTCGATCCGGCGCGCAGCCTGTTCATCGACGACAGCCTGCCGATCCTGCGCAGCGCGCGACAGTTCGGCGTCGCCCAGTTGCTCGCCGTGCGCCAGCCGGACAGCCGCGGCCAGCTGCGCGACACCGAGGAGTTCGCCGCCGTCGAGGATTATCGCCAGGTGCTGCCCGGCGCCCTGGCGGAGGCCTGAGCCGTGGACATCAAGCAGCTGCGCTTTCTCATCGCCCTCGACGAGACGCGCCATTTCGGCCAGGCCGCGGCGCGCTGCCATATCACCCAGCCGACCCTGTCGATGCGCCTGCGCGGCCTGGAAGAGGAACTCGGCCTGGAGCTGGTGCGGCGCGGCCAGCGTTTCGAGGGTTTCACCGAGCCGGGCGAACGCATCCTGGCCTGGGCGCGGACCACCCTGGCGGCGGTCGACGGCCTGCAGGCGGAGGCCGCCGCCTGCCGCGGCAACCTGGTCGGCACCCTGCGCCTGGGCATGGTGCCGCTGTCCAGCTTCGACCCATTGCCGCTGCTGCGACGCCTCAACCAGCGCCACCCGAGCCTGCGCTTCCAGCTCTCGGCACTGAGTTCGGAGCAAATCCTCGAACAGCTCGCGAGCAACCGGCTGGACCTCGGCCTCTCCTACCTGGACGGGCTGGATGCGCGGCATTTCCACAGCCTGGCGCTGCTCGAGACGCGCATGGGCCTGCTCTACGATCCGGCCCACTTCACGTTCGGTGCTGGCGCGCTGAGCTGGGACGCGCTCATCAAGCTGCCGCTGGGAATGCTGTCCGGCGGCATGCACTTTCGCCAGTCCATCGACCACGCGTTCCGTTCCCGTGGGCTGAAAGTACAGCCGCTGCTGGAGACCGACGCGGTGCACCAGTTGCTCCAGGCGGTGCGCGGTGGCCTCTGCTGCGCGGTGATGCCGCTGGACAGCGGGCTCGCCGGGCTGGTGGAGAATCTTTGCCTGCACCCGATCGACGACGCCCATACGCTGGCGCCGCTGGGCCTGATCATGCGTCACAGTGAGCCGCGCTCGGCGCTCGCCGATGCCTGTTTCGCGCAGATGATCGAGCTTCTGGAGGCAGCCGGAAGCGGTTGACCGCCGGAACCCCGCCTGCGCACGCTATCTAAACAGCACGCCCTTCTGATCCGGATCGCCATGCCTCTGCCTACGCTCGACGCCCGCACCGCCCGCTTCCTGCCCTGGATCGTGGCCATCGCCTTCTTCATGCAGACCCTGGACGGGACCATCCTCATCACCGCGCTGCCGGCGATGGCCGCCGACCTCGCCGAGAACCCGCTGCGCATGCAGGGCGTGGTGATCGCCTACATGCTCACCGTGGCGCTGCTGATTCCCGCCTCCGGCTGGATCGCCGACCGCTTCGGCACGCGGCGGATCTTCTTCGCCGCGATCCTGCTGTTCAGCGTCGGTTCGCTGCTCTGCGCCCTCTCGCACAACTTCAGCCAACTAGTCTGCGCCCGTGTGCTGCAGGCCATTGGCGGCGCGCTGATGATGCCGGTGGGACGCCTGGTGGTGCTGCGCGCCTACCCGCGCAGCGACCTGGTGCGGATCATGAGCTTCATCACCCTGCCCGGCCTGGTAGGCCCGCTGATAGGCCCGACCCTCGGCGGCTGGCTGGTGGAATACGCCTCCTGGCACTGGATCTTCCTGATCAACCTGCCGGTCGGCGCACTCGGCTGCTGGGCCGCGCTGCGCTACATGCCGGACCTGCGCGGCGCCGAACGCACGCGCTTCGACGGCGTCGGCTTCGCCCTGTTCGGCGCCGCGATGGTGCTGATCACCATCGCCCTGGAGGGCCTCGGCGAGCTGAAACTGCCACACGTGCGGGTGATGCTCCTGCTGGTCGGCGGCCTCGCCTGCCTCGCCGCCTACTGGCTGCGTGCCGGCAAGGTCGACAAACCGCTGTTCAGCCCCAGCCTGTTCGCCAACCGCAGTTTCGCCGTGGGCATCCTCGGCAACCTGTTCGCGCGCCTGGGCAGTGGCGCCCTGCCGTTCCTCACGCCGCTGCTGCTGCAGGTGGCGATGGGCTATTCGCCAGCCCAGGCCGGGATGAGCATGATCCCGCTGGCGGCCGCGGCGATGGCGATGAAGCCGCTGGCCAAGCCACTGATCGACCGTCTCGGCTACCGCACCATCCTCACCGGCAACACCCTGCTGCTCGGCATGCTGATCGCCAGCCTGGCGCTGGCCGGCGAGGGCATGCCGTACCCGCTGCTGCTGGTGCAGCTGGCCTTCATCGGCGCGATCAACTCGCTGCAGTTCACCGCGATGAACACCATCACCCTGATCGGCCTGCGCGACGAGGAAGCCAGCAGCGGCAACAGCCTGCTCTCGGTGGTGGTGCAACTGGCGATGAGCCTCGGCGTGGCCTCGGCCGCGGCGCTGCTCGGCGGCTTCACCCTCGACGACGGCGGCTCGGTGCTGCACGCCTTCCAGATGACCTTCCTGTGCATCGGCGGGCTGTCGATGCTGGCCGCGTTCATCTTCCTCCAGCTCGATGAGCGCCAGGGCCGCAACGGCACGGACATCGACAGCAAGATCGAGGTGGAAGGCTGAGGCGCGGTTCAGGCCCGTAAGGCCGTTCACGTCAGCGGTGGTCGAACCCGATCAGCCTCCTCCCTCTCCCCCAGCCCCTCTCCCATGAATGGGAGAGGGGTGCAGTACCGACGATCTTGCTACGCTGCCGGCCCGGGCTCGCGCCCGTGAGCCGCCTGGCGGCCTGAGCCGCGGGCGGCGCGCCTGTTACACTGCGCGACATTTCCGCACCCCAGGCCGCTTCCGTGACCACGACCGCTTTTTCCTCCCTACCGCTTTCCGCGGCCATGCTGGCCAACCTGGAGGCGCTCGGCTATGCGTCGATGACGCCGATCCAGGCGCAGAGCCTGCCGGTGATCCTCAAGGGCATGGACCTGATCGCCCAGGCCAAGACCGGCAGCGGCAAGACCGCCGCCTTCGGCATCGGCCTGCTGAACCCGCTCAACCCGCGCTACTTCGGCTGCCAGGCCCTGGTGCTCTGCCCGACCCGCGAACTCGCCGACCAGGTCGCCAAGGAGCTGCGCCGGCTGGCTCGCGCCGCCGACAACATCAAGATCCTCACGCTCTGCGGCGGCGTCTCCATCGGCCCGCAGATCGGCTCGCTGGAGCACGGCGCCCACGTCATCGTCGGGACGCCGGGACGCATCCAGGAGCACCTGAAGAAGGGCACGCTGAAACTCGACGGGCTCAATACGCTGATCCTCGACGAAGCCGACCGCATGCTCGACATGGGCTTCTACGACGCCATCGCCGAGATCATCGGGCAGACCCCGGCGAAGCGGCAGACGCTGCTGTTCTCCGCCACCTACCCGGCGGCGATCAAGCAGCTCTCCGCGGCGTTCATGCGCGACCCGCAGCAGGTCCGCATCGAAGCCCTGCACGATGGCGAGCAGATCGAGCAGCGCTTCTACGAGATCGCGCCCGAGCAGCGCATGGATGCCGTGCTCAAGCTGCTCGCGGCCTACCGACCGGAATCCTGCGTGGCCTTCTGCTTCACCAAGCAGCAGTGCCAGGAGCTGGTCGAGCACCTCGGCGCCCACGGCATTTCGGCGATGGCGCTGAACGGCGACCTGGAGCAGCGCGACCGCGACCAGGTGCTGGCGATGTTCGCCAACCGCAGCCTGTCGGTGCTGGTGGCCACCGATGTCGCGGCCCGCGGGCTGGACATCGATGCGCTGGACATGGTGATCAACGTCGAACTGGCGCGCGATCCGGAAATCCACATCCACCGGGTCGGCCGCACCGGGCGCGCCGGCAACAAGGGCCTGGCGATGAGCCTGGTCGCCCCCGCCGAGGCGCATCGCGCCCAGGCCATCGAGACGCTGCAGAAGGCGCCGCTCAACTGGCACCCGCTGAACAGCCTGAAACCCCGCGATGGCGCGCCGCTGCAGGCGCCGATGACAACCTTGTGCATCAATGGCGGACGCAAGGAGAAGATCCGCCCCGGCGACATCCTCGGCGCGCTCACCGGCGAGGCCGGCATTCCCGGCGCCCAGGTCGGCAAGATCGCGATCTTCGACTTCCAGGCGTTCGTCGCCGTCGAACGCGGGATCGCCCGTCAGGCGCTCAAGCGCCTCGCCGAGGGCAGGATCAAGGGCAAGTCGTTCAAGGTGCGGATGCTCTGAGGGGGGCGCATGGCGGGCCGTCGAGCGCCCGCCATGTCCGTCCGACGGCGCTGCGGCTCACTTCTTCATCTGCTGGAGCACCGGCGCGCACTGGTCGGCCTGGCCACCGCTGGGCGCCACCAGCGCCAGCAGCCCGGCCACCGGCGCAACCGCCACGCCCAGCGCGATCAGCCCCGCCCCGCGCGCCACCAGCTGCCCGGCGTGAACGCCAGGCTTCGGCTCCTTGAAGGTTCCGCGCACATAGAGCGGCGAGCGCAGCGAGATGATCCGCACGCCCTTGGACTGGGGCACGATGTCGAAATCCATCTGCTCGGTCTTCATATTCGCCCAGCCGTCGATGCGGATCACCGCGTTCTCGGTATCGAGCAGGAACACCCGGCTGCTGGCCAGGCCGTCCTTGATGCCGAGGTCGGCGGCGGCGCAGTTGATCTGCACCTCGTCATCACCGAACAACCGGCTCGCCAAATAGTTGCCGACGTTCAACCCGGCGATTTCCATCAGGCCGCGGCTGACCACGCCGTCGTTCATCAGCAGGCGCAGGTCGCCGTTGGCCGAGCCGAGCAGCGCCGCCACCGAGTTGCCGGTGCCGGCGATGCTGGCGTCGCCGTTCAGCTCGCCGAGGCTGCTCTGCATCGCCTGCACCGACGGGAACAGCTGCTTGAGCTTGAGCTGGCGCGCCTTGAGCTGCGCGCTGCCGCGCAACGGCGTCTGCCGGCCGTCGAGGACGATGTGCGTATCCAGCGTGCCGCCGGCCATGCCGAAGCGCAGCGGTTCCAGGCTCAGCGCGCCGTCGTTGAGGAGCACATGGGTGGTCAGGTCGCTGATCGGTAGCGTCTCGCCATGCACGGTCTTCCTGCCGGTGAAGCTGACGTCGGCGTCCATGCTGCGCCAGGCCTCGGTCTCGAACCGCTCGTAGGGCAGCACCTTGTCCGCCGGCTGCACACTGGATTCGCCACGGGCTTTCTTCTCTTCGTTGGAGTCGGCGCCGATCAACGGGGCCAGGTCGCTGAACAGCAACTGGTTGGAGGTCAGCGTGCCGGAAAGCTTCGGCCGCGGCTGGCGCGCGACGAAGGTCAGGCTGCCATGGATGTCGCTGTCGCCGATGCGGCCGTTGAACTCTCGGTACTCGTAGCTGGCGCCGTCGGCGTCCCGCAGCCGCGCGATCAGGCGCCCGTCGGTGGCGTATTTCGGACTGTCCGGCAGGACCACGCCGATCAGCGGCTGCAGGTTGCCGAGGCTGTCACCGGACATCCGCAGGCGCAGGTCGAGCGCGCCGAGGTTCTTCGGATCGGTGAGCGTGCCTTCCACCTGCACGCGGGTCGCGCCGGCGCGCAGATCCACCTGCACCGGGAACGGCTGGGCGGCGTCCTGCAGGGCCAGCAGGCCACCGACCTTGCCCTGGCCGCTCACGGGCTGTGCGCGATAGCTGCCCTTGGCCTGCCAGGCGAACGCGTAATCCTGCGCCGCGGCGCCCTGTTGCGTGCCGGCGTCGGCCCGCGCCTTGCCGACGATATCGCTGAACGGGATCGGCTTGCCCAGCGGCTGCACGTCGACCTGGACCTTGGCCTGCAGGGTTCGGTCGTCATAGCGCACCTGGCCCTTGTCGAAGCCGATGGTGCCGATGTCCAGCGTCCAGGGCGACGGCTCTTCGTCCTTCGGCTCGTCGCTGCCCAGATCGAAGGTCCAGTTGTCGCGGCCATCGGCGAGGCGTTCGAGTTCGGCACCGGCGGCGGTCAGCTGGATGCGCGGAATGCGCACGGTCTTCGACAGCAGGGCCAGCGGCGACAGGCTCGCCTCGACCCGCTCCAGCGCCACCAGATGATCGCCCTTGGCCCATTCAGGGTTGCCGACGCGCAGCTTCTCGGCGCTCACGTGCGGCCAGGGCACCTGCCCGCGCCAGCCTTTCTCGTCGGGCTCGCGGCGCCACTCCACGGCGAGATTTCCGTCGATGGCGAACGGCCGTCCGAGCGCCTCCGACACCTTCTCGTTGATCGTCGGCTTGGCGCGGTTCCAGTCGAAGGTGGCGACGAACACCACCAGCGCGGCCAGCAACAGCAGCAGCCCGGCAACACTCCAGATCAGAATCTTCTTTGCACGCGTCATGCGCTCCCTCCAGCCAGGCGCCGCGGACGGATGCAGCGCTCCTACCTATCGACTGGAAAACCCCGGCGATGACTCCCCGGAAGCTTCGCCAACACCCCATGGACGGCGGCCGAAAATGCACGCCCAAAGGGCACCGAAAGGGCCGGCGAATCGCTTTGGTGCAGCCTTAACTGACTGAAATGGCTGGATTTTCACCAAGCATCAATGAAGTCGATCTTTACTATTCCCTGGAACGACTTTTTGATCGAATTTTCCTGAGTAGTATTGGCTCCGTACCCCACTTATTGCCCCCCATGAGGAGCCACTCAAATGAAAACTCAAATCCTTGCAAGCGTGATTCTGGCCACCCTGACCTCCACCGCTTTCGCCCTTCCGCAGTCGCCCCAACCGTTCCTGGGCGAAGCCAAGGCCGCCAGCGCCTACCATCAGATCGTCAATCCCCAAGCCGACAGCGGCTTCGAGCGTATCGGTGGCAAAGTCGCCGACAG